>CALERQ010000111.1 GCA_937907305.1 uncultured Clostridia bacterium
ATCGCAGGGATAAGAGCGGCAGGGAAAGAATTAGCCCGCGCTGTACTTATCCAGAACCTCGATCCAGCTGCCTACGGTGAAGGCAACAGAAGCACAGTAGGCGGGATCTTCGAGAACCAGCTGGCCATCATTGACCCACCAGTCATAGCCACGGTCGTTCTTGCAGTCAAAGGTGTTGACACCGTCAACATAGCCGCCTTCCTGGTGATGGTACTTCTCCTCGGTGCCGGCCGCAACAGTCGGATTGGAGGAATAGCCGCCCATATCCTTGCCCCAGGCAGAGAAGCCATCGGTGGTGCAGGTCATGTAGGCGATAAAGGCGCAGGCAGTCCAGGGCAGGGGGCTGTTATCAGTAACGAACAGGTAATGGCAGTAGCCATAGCCGCCGATGCCGGTGTAGCCATCCTGATAGGCAGCGACCTTGATGTTGTTCTTGGAAACGGTGGCGGATTCCTCAACGGAGCGGAGCTTGGAGTAAACCAGAAGGCCGAACTGATCCTTGGCGGATTCGGAAACCAGGGTATTGCAGATGGGGCCGTCATCGGTCTGCTCATTGTAGCTGCCAACCCACAGCTTGATCCAGGCCAGGCCGTACTTGGCGTTCTCGGTCAGGCCGAGGTTCGCGGCATCGGTAGCCATGGCATCGATGGTGGGCTGGAAGTAGGCCTGCTCTTCAGCGGACAGAGCCTCGAAAGCGGTCTTGAGCATGGTGGAATAATCATCACGGGTGAGCATATACAGGAAGTTCTTGCCCACGATCTCGGAATCAATGCCCATGAACAGGCCGTGCTCGCCTTCGGCTACAAAGTCCCAAACATTATCGTAGGATTTTTCGCCGACGCAGTTATACATAAAGACCTTATTGAGGGTCTGCAGGGGCAGGTAGCCCTCGTAGGCATCCGCGGTGGTATTGTTGGCATCGGCCCAGTCCTTGGGGATGAAGGTATCCAGGATGCCGGTCTGGACCATCTTGCTTTCGATCTGGTTACCGTCCTGAATGAGGGTCATGGCAAAGGTGCCGGTGTCTTTCAGGGAGTCAGCGGTGAGCTGCTCGAAAATCTTGTTGTTCTTGGGCTGCTGCCACTCAAAGTTCAGGGTGTAGCTGGAGTCGATGGACTGCAGATATTCGATGAACAGGGGCAGGGCACTCTTGCCGCGGCTGGAGTTGCCGACGCCGTAGAAGGTCTTGCCATTGGATTCTTCGATGGCCTTTTTGGCCAGCTCTTCCAGGGTCATGCCTTCAGCTTCTTTAATGATCTGCTGGGTAGCAGAAAGCTCCTCGTTGGGAGTGGGAGCGGGCTTCTCGCCGCAGCCGACCATCAGGGTAAGAACCATGATGACTGCCAGCAGCATAGACAGTGCTTTTTTCATTTTTTTCTCCTCCATAAGTTGTCGTTTTATAATGACCGCCCCAAGGCGGCGATTACCGGAAAATGACTTGATAATGAATTTACATATTCTTTGCTTAAACTTTACTTTATTATAGTACTTGGTCTAATGTTTGTCAATTCTGACATTTAACACTATACTGTCTCGAATAAATTGGCGAAAAGCAACAATAAATTCGCCAATATGTGCAAAAATAAAGGTCGGAAGTAGCCGAAATGGGCGGGCTGTGCTATAATATGGCCGGTAAAACGCAAAAGGGAGGAACGAGAAGATGATCCGGCTGGTGACCTGCGATATAGATGGCACGCTGCTGCATGGCGAGGAAACATCAATTGATGCTGAAACGCTGGGAGAGATCCGGCGTCTGCGGGAAAAAGGGATCCTTTTCTGTCCCGCCAGCGGCCGGCAGTACCACAGTCTGCGGCGGCTGTTTGCCCCGGTGCAGGATGAGATCGCCTATATCTGCGAAAATGGTTCTGTGGTATTCGGCCCGGGCGATCCCGGCCCGGTATGGGGCAAGGTACCGCTGGACCGCAGCCTGGCGGTACAGCTGTGCCGGGATATCATGGCGATGCCGGAGTGCGAGATCAACGCCAGCGGCGAAAACACCTGTTATGTGTGTACCCGCAATGAGGAATATCTGCGCCATATGCGGGAGGATGTGGGCAACATCACCGAGGTAGTGGATGACCCCGATGACATCCCCGAAGCCATTATTAAGGTATCGGCCTTCAGCCGCCGCGGCACCGGCGCAGTGATCGAGCACTTCCGGGAGCGTTGGGGAGAGATTTTCCAGGTGGCAGTAGCCGGGGATCAGTGGATCGACTTTACTCTGGCGGATAAGGGCTCCGGACTGAGGATTATCTGTGAAGCGATGGGAGTAAAGCTGGAGGAAGTGATGTCCTTTGGAGACAATTATAATGATATTCCTATACTCTCGCTGGTAGGACACCCCTACATCATGGATAATGCGGTGCAGGAGCTGCGGGAACTGTTTCCCAATCATTGCCGCCGGGTGGCGGATGTGCTGAAAACACTATAAAAAGAAGCGGCAGGGTACCCCAGCATGGAGTCTGCCGCTTATATCATAGATTAGGAGATGTGCTCCCCCATACCAAATAAAAAGAGACACCATATGGTGTCTCTTTTTATTTGGTATGCCCGATGCGATTCGAACGCACGACCTTCAGAGTCGGAGTCTGACACTCTATCCAGCTGAGCTACGGGCACATATTCAGCTTTTCTATTATATCGGGTATTTACGGTTTTTGCAAGGGGAAACAAGAAAAACAAAAAAATATTCAAAATTTGCGAAAAAAGCTGTTGACATTTTGCGAACAAGGTGATAAGATAAACAAGCTGTCACCCACGGGGGTGCAGCGAAGATGCACCTTGAAAATTGAACAGCATTCACTTGAAATTGACCGAAAGGTCAATGGAGAGTCCTTGTAAATTCTAAGAGATTTAGTACTCTTAAAACACA
>CALERQ010000112.1 GCA_937907305.1 uncultured Clostridia bacterium
CTTGGTACATACCGATTACAGTTGTCACATCAAAGCTCTTTCGCAAATGGTGTAAATATGGTGTAGTAAGCGCCATTTGAGCGATGAAAACCGTTGATATAGCAGGCTTTTTCAGGGCTTCTTAGGATACTGCCGTGATAAATGAAAACAATTTATGAACGATACAGGGGCATATTTCACATCTTTTGCGGATAAATCTCTGTTACTCTGCGCCTATCATTTTTCCCCACGGTATGGTACAATTAAAATGTATTTTATAAGGAGGAGCATACAGTGAAAAAACAACCGCTTTTCCGCCGCTTTCCGGCGGTTCTACTGGCTCTGCTGACGGTACTGGTGTTGGCGCTGTTGCCTGCCTGCGGCGGTATGACCACCCTGCCTATGGGAGAATCTGACTCGCCGGTGCAGGAAAACGGCACACTGCTGGCGGAGGATGGGACCTATTCCACACCGGAGGAGGTGGCAGAGTACCTACATTTTTATGGGCATCTGCCACAGAACTATTTAACCAAGCAGGAAGCGAAAGCACTGGGGTGGGATGCTTCCCAGGGAAACCTGTGGGAAGTAGCTGAAGGAAAATCCATTGGTGGTGATCGTTTCAGCAACCGGGAGGGCCTGTTGCCGGAAGCTGATGGACGCACCTGGTACGAATGTGATGTGAACTATGTGGGCGGTTTCCGCGGGGCGGAGCGGCTGCTCTATTCGGATGATGGCTTGATCTACTATACTGGAGATCATTACGCGAGCTTTACCCTGATCTATGGGGAGGAGGAAGCACCATGAGAGAGGTTTATTTGGAGGGCAGGCTGATGACCGACCGTGCCGCGGCGCATGCAGAGATCAAGGATAAGCTATCCTTGCCGGATTATTATGGTGCCAATTTGGATGCCTTGTGGGATTGTTTGACGGAAATAGGGAAGGAGACGGTTATTACAGTCCGTCATCCAGGAGCTATGCTTTCTGCCCTGCGGGAATATGGGTGCCGCCTGTTGATGACCTTTTTTGAAGCCGAAAAGGAAAACTCTGTTCTGCATATTATCGTTGGGACCCACACCGCCCACCGAGAGGAGGAAACCGAATGAGTGCTGTTCATTTTCCAAAGGATTTTGCTCTTGGGGCAGCTTCCGCTGCTACCCAGATTGATGGTGACTGCAAGGAAAGCAATTGGTACGAGTGGTACCAAAAAGGTAAGATAAAGGATAACAGCGATCCCAATATCGCAACCGACCATCGCGGTCATCTGGAGGAAGATACCCGTCTGATGGCAGAAATGGGAATTCGCCACTACCGCTTTGGGCTGGAGTGGGCCCGGCTGGAGCCGCAGGAGGGCCAATTTTCTCAGAAAGAAATTGAAAAGGTGCGAGAGGAAATTACGCTGCTGCACCAATATGGCATTCATGTGCTGCTTACCCTGCACCATTTCTCCAATCCGCTGTGGTTTGAACATCAGGGCGGCTTTTTGAACCCCAAAGCGATGGAGCAGTACCTTGCCATGGTGGGATTTGCTGTGCGCCACCTTGGTGACCTGGCGGATGAGTATGTTACTATCAATGAACCAAATGTCTATGCGGTTTGCGGCTATTTAGGTGCAGGCTTCCCCCCGGGGAAATTCAATATGTCCCATGCTTTGCGGGTAATGAAGGTGATGGGCGAATGCCACCGCCGGGCTTACCGATTGATTCATAATATCCATAAAGAACTGGGCTATGCCGAACCAAAGGTTGGTCTAGCTATGCATATGCGCGCCTTTGTGCCATACAATGCGAAAAATTTGTGGCACCGTATTGCCTGCCGCATTTCGGAATACAACTTCCAGACCAAGTTGAACAAGTCCTATATGCTGGGTCCCGATGGCCCTTACGCCGATTTCCTGGGTCTCAATTATTATGCCCGTACTGCCACCTCCGGCTTGGGGGATGGCACGCTGCCCAACGTTCCAGTCAATGATCTGGGCTGGGAGATTTACCCGGCCGGCATTGTGGAGTGCTGCCAAAAGCTCCACGCCCTTCTGCCTGACCTGCCCATCTACATCACCGAAAATGGCACCGCCGATAACAACGATACCTTCCGCCGTCGCTATCTTTATGAGCATCTCAAGGCACTTTCGGAAAGTGGTCTGCCCGTCACCCGCTATTATCACTGGTGCTTTGTAGATAACTTTGAATGGCTGGAGGGCTTTACCGCTCGCTTTGGTCTCGTGCATTTCGATACCGAGACTCATGCTCGTATCATCAAAAAGAGCGGTGAGTTCTATGGCCGCATGATTGCGGAACATGGTATTACCGAAGAAATGGCGGCAGAGGCGGAAAAGGAGGTCTATCCCCATGGCTGATACCCCTTGGTGGAGGCAAAAAGTTATTTATCAGATCTATCCCATGAGTTTTTGCGATAGCAATGGTGATGGTATTGGTGACCTACCAGGTATTATTTCCCGGCTGGATTATCTGCAAAAGCTCGGTGTCGGCGCCCTGTGGCTTTCGCCGGTTTATCCTTCTCCCAATAAGGATAACGGCTATGACATCAGCGATTACTGCAATATCCATCCCAATTACGGCACGCTGCAGGATATGGATACCCTCATTGCGGAAGCAAAAAAGCGGGATATCCGCATTATTATGGATCTTGTCATCAACCATACCAGCGATCAACATGAATGGTTCCAGAAGAGTCGCCGCCGAATAGAACCCTACACCGATTATTACATTTGGCGAAAAGGGGAAAAGGGCAAAAAGCCCACCAACTGGGGCAATTTCTTCGGCGGAGATTGCTGGGAGTACGATGACCTGCGCGGAGAGTACTATCTTCATCTTTTTGCCAAAGAACAGCCTGACCTTAACTATCACAATGAAGCGGTCATCGAAGCGATTGAAGAAGTCATGCGTTTTTGGCTGGAGCGGGGTGTGGCAGGCTTTCGCTGCGATGTCATCAATATCATCTACAAGGAAGCCATCAAAAACGGAAGGTGGCGCCCTGCCCTCACCGGCAGCGAATATTATCTCTCTACACCAGGCTGCCATCGGGTACTGCACCGTCTTCATGAAGATGTGCTTGCCAAGTATGATGCCTTTACAGTAGGAGAAACGGTCTTTGTTACGCCTAAAATGGCGGATGACCTGGTCAACCCTGCCCGTGGGGAACTTTCCGCGGTATTTGCCTTTGAGCACATGGAAACCGACTGTTACAAAATCAAATGGTTCCTGCGCCGGTTTAGTCCGGACCGCTTCTTTGCCTGCCTGACCAAGTGGCAGAAGGCTCTGCCGTGGAATACCCTTTACCTTGAAAACCACGATCAGCCCCGCTCGGTCTCTCGCTACGGCAATGATACCAAATACCACGATGAAAGTGCCAAGGCGCTGGCTACGCTTGTTCTTACCCTGCGGGGAACTCCGTTCCTGTACGAAGGGCAGGAGATCGGTATGACCAATTTTGATTTTCCTGATATGGAAAAGGTGCGGGATGTGGAATCCATCAATATCTGGAATATGGGAAAGCAGCTGCATCTGCCGTATTCACTGCGCTGGCGCATGATAAAAACCAAGAGCCGCGATAACGCCCGTACCCCCATGCAGTGGAATGACAGCCCCAACGCCGGTTTTACCACCGGTACGCCATGGCTTTCGGTCAATGGCAACTATCCTTGCATCAATGCGGCAAAGCAGGAAAATGACCCTCATTCGGTCTTTGCTTATTACCGGCAGTTGATCGCTTTCCGCAATGGCAGTGAGATTCTACAAGCAGGTGATTTTATCAAATTATACCGCAAGGGTGGAGTTTATGCCTACCGCCGTAGTCTAAATGGCGAAAGCCTTACCGTTGTTATCAGCCTTTCTACAGAGGAATCCCCCAATCCCGCTTCAGGCACCGTTGTCCTTTCCAACTATGGCCGGCAAGAATGTCCCGCCCGTCTTTCTCCTTATGAAGCACTTATTCTGCGGGAGGTGTAGGTTATGGAACATATCACTCAGCAGGGAAGTAAATTTCTGCTCTCCACCGCGCATACGGCCCTATTATTGCAAATTACAAAGTACGGCCACATTGAATTGCTGCATTATGGTATTCCTGTCTCCATCGAAGATGCCGCTGCCTTGGCGGCCCGCCGTACTATGCCCTATGGCAGCCAGATAATGTACGCCGAAGAGGACCCGACATACTGCCTTGATAACATCCCTCTGCTTTGGTCAGGGGTTGGTAAGGGCGATTTTTGTGTTCCCGCCATTGAGCTGGAGCTGCCGGACGGTACGCTTACCACCGATTTTATCTACGAGGGCAGCACCCTCCGTGCAGGGACGCTGCCCGCTGTGGGATTGCCCGCTGCCTACGATGAAAGCGGTGAAGCGGAAACGCTGGTGCTTTCCCTCCGGGAAAAGAAATTCGCTCTGCGGCTGGAACTCATCTTTACCGTTTTTCCTTTGGCGGATGTTATCACCCGCCGCACTGTCCTTTACAATGACGAAGCCGCTCCCGTCACCATTCGCCGGCTAATGAGTCAGCAGATCGACCTCCCACAGCGAGAGTATGAGATGCTTACCCTCGATGGTGACTGGATCAGCGAAACGCATGTGCATACCCATCCGGTGCAGCCGGGGCGATTGGTTAATGAAAGCACCACTGGCTCCTCCTCCAACCGTCACAATGCGGGCGTCCTGTTGTACCGACAGGGAGCAGGGGAGGATCACGGGCTTGCCTACGGCTTCAATCTCCTTTACAGCGGCAGTCACTACACCGCCGTGGAGCGCTCCCCGCGTGATTTTGTTCGTGTCGCCTCCGGTATCCAGCCGCAGGGCTTCTGCTGGAGGCTCCCCGCAGGCGAGATCTTCCGCACGCCGGAAGCGGTCATGACCGTCTCAATTGCGGGTTTCAACGGCGTCAGCGGCAATTTCCATCGTTTTGTGCGGCGGCACATTCTGCGCGGGGATTGGAAAGAAAAGCTCCGCCCTGTCCTCCTCAATAATTGGGAGGCGCATTTCTTCGATTTCACCGAATCAAAGCTCCTCACTTTAGCAAAGCAGGCAAAAACCGCAGGCGCTGAGTTATTCGTCCTTGATGACGGCTGGTTTGGCGAGCGAAACAGCGATACCGCAGGTCTTGGCGATTATACCGTCAACCGCAAAAAACTCCCCGGCGGCATCGAAGGCCTGGCGCAGAAGATCACAGCGATGGGGCTTCGTTTCGGCCTTTGGTTCGAACCGGAGTCTATCAATCAGGATAGCGACTTATACCGCAATCACCCGGAGTGGACCTTACAGCAGCCAGGACGGCAGCCCTCCTTGGGGAGACATCAGCTTCTCCTTGATCTTACTCGTGCAGAAGTGCGGGATTACATCGTTCACCACATTACCCATCTTTTGGACCATTGCCCCATTTCTTATGTCAAGTGGGATATGAACCGCCATATGAGCGATCTTTACTCCACGGTCACGCCCAGTGGGGAGTTGGCTCATCGTTACATATTGGGGCTCTATGAGGTATTGGACCGCATTTTCACTCCACGGCCGCAGGTGCTTTTGGAAAGCTGCTCCTCCGGAGGCAACCGTTTTGATCTTGGTATGCTGTGCTACTCGCCGCAGATTTGGTCGAGTGACGATACCGATCCTATTGAGCGTCTTTCCATTCAGGAGGGCCTCAGCTATTTCTACCCGCCCTGTACTATGGGTGCTCATGTTTCGCAGTCGCCCCACCAGCAGACCCTAAGACAGACGCCGCTTTCCACCCGTTTCAATGTTGCCGCCTTTGGTGTCTTGGGATATGAATTGGATCTGGGCGAGCTTTCCCCGCAGGAGAAAAAGCAGGTTGCCGCGCAAATAGAATGGTATAAAACATACCGCCCTACCCTGCAATACGGTGATTTCTTCCGTGTCATCACCCGCCGCCAGGGACTTGTCAGCTGGGCGGCAGTCACGCCGGATAAGAAGCAGACGGTCGTTCTGCTGGCACAGCGGCTTTGCACAGCGGCTCCTCCGGCGGATTATCTTACGGTTCCGGGGTTGAAGCCGGAGGCCAGATACCGTGTCACAGCAGTTCCGCAGCAGGTGGCGGTTGCCCGGTTTGGCGGCTTGGTCAAGCACATTGCCCCAGTCAAGCTTTCTGCTGATGGCCTGGTGCTGCGTACGGTCAACCGTCACTACGCCTTGCCGGATGGCGGCTTTACCGCAGCGGCTTCCGGTGCGGCATTGGCCAGCGGTATTCCGCTCAATGATCAGTTTCTTGGTACAGGCTACCATGAAGATCTGCGCCTTTGGGGGGATTTTGGTTCCCAGCTATATCTCGTCGAGCAGCTCGACGAAAATGAGGAGGATAACACCAAATGAATAAACTGGATAGAAGAAATATGATTTTCTTCGGCCTTGGCACCATTGGGCGGGATATGTTTTACGCCTTTGAAGCCAACGCCCTCATTTACTACCTTTCCAATGTTCTCAGCCTGCCGTTAGGCGTCTTTTTGGCTACCAGCATGGTCTTTACCGTGTTGCGCGTCTTTGATGCTCTGAACGACCCGCTGATGGGTTTGCTGGTGGATAATACCCGCTCCCGTCACGGACGCTTTAAGCCCCCGATGGCGCTGGGCGCTTTGGCGGGCGGTGCCTGCTATCTTGTCCTCTTTGCCGATTTTGGTTTGCGGGACTATTGGTTTGTGGCGGTGTTTGCCATTGCCTATATTTTGTGGGACATCTTCTATGGCCTCAATGATATTGCATACTGGTCCATGCTGCCTTCTCTTTCGGTAGAGCAGAAAACCCGTGAGAAGATGGGCGCTTTCGCCCGTATCTGTGCCAATATCGGTATGTTTTCCATTATGGTTGGCTGGGAGCCCATCACCTCCGGCATGGGCAATACCCCCAAGGCTTGGTTTACTGTAGCGCTGGCCGTCACCATTCTCATGCTGCTGTTCCAGCTCTTTACTCTGTTTGGCGTCAAGGAGCATCAGAATATGTTCCGCCGTGAAGAGGAAAAGACCACTCTGCGTGGCATGTGGGAGGTCCTCACCAAAAACGATCAGCTCCTGTGGACGACCCTTGCCATGTCACTCTTTAACATCGGCTACATGAGCACCACCACTATGGCGATCTACTATATGCAGTATGTCTATGGTAATAAGGATATGTACGCGGTACTGGCGGCGGTCGTCGGCGTGGCTCAGTTGCTGGCACTGGTCATCTTTCAGTCTTTCTCCAAGCGGATGCCGCGTGAAAAACTGTATCTTTTGGCTACTATCCTTGTTATGATCGGTTATGCCATCTTCTTCTTTGCTGAGGCCAGCATTATCCTCATTGCCGTG
Source organism: uncultured Clostridia bacterium (assembly GCA_937907305.1). GTDB lineage: Bacteria > Bacillota > Clostridia > Oscillospirales > Ruminococcaceae > Angelakisella. The sequence goes on from CALERQ010000112.1 coordinate 7,277, forward strand.
GGTGCCCTGTTCATTTTCATAGGGCAGGCATTCATTCAGCTGCTTATGCTTATGTTCCTGGAGGATACCATTGAGAATGGCCAGTGGAAAAACGGCAAGCGCAGTGAGAGCATTACCCTTTCGGTACAGCCCCTAATTAATAAGATCGGCGGTGCTGTTTCCATGGGCATCACCAGTCTCATGCTGGTCTGGTCTGGCATCAAGGTCGGCGAGACCGCTGCCGAAAGCATTTCCGCCGGCGGTCAGCTTACCGTCAAGCTTATGATGATCGTCCTGCCTGTCCTCTTCATTCTGGCAGGCTACATCATCTACCGCCGCAAATTCAAAATCGATAAGGCAATGTATGACCGCATCATCAGCGATTTGCAGGCCCGCGGCGAGCTTCACGCCGAACTGGCAGAAACCATTGAAGTGATTGAAACGGTCCAAGTAGAGACCATCAAAGAATAAAAAACGGCTCCTTACCCGTCACAGGGCAGGGAGCCGCTTTTCTTTTTCCTGTCTTGTTCCGGCGGCAAAAATCGGTTCCGGCTGTGTCGTTCTCCCCAACAGGCGCCAGCCTGTTATCGGCGGCTCCTTGCCGCCTCCCGCTTTTTCCTCGCCGCCTTACTTTCACTCTGTCACGATCCCCTCGGTGTCCACCGCAAGCTCCATGATATTCCAGCGGTGTTCTAAGCGTTTGCATTTCTCAGCAAATTGGGCAGCAAAGCTTGCTTCATCGGTTAGGGCCAGCAGGGTGGGGCCCGCCCCGCTGATGCAGAAGGCGATCGCCCCGCATTGCTCCGCGGCTTGCTTTACCCTGCCGTATTCAGGAATCAGGCTTTCCCGATAGGGTTGGTGCAGCCGGTCGCGCAGTGCCATGGCGATCAGTTCACGGTCGCCGCTGGCCAGCGCCCCAACCAATACAGCCACATGGGAGGCATTATACACCGCATCCACAAAGTCAACCTTTTTAGGTAGCACGGCACGCGCCAGGTGGGTGCTTAGTTCAAAGTCCGGTATCGCTGCGACCCAGCGTAGGGTGGGGGAAAGCGGAAACTTTACGGTTCTGGGTTTTCCGTCCTCCACCAGGCTGGCGGTCAGTCCGCCATAGATGGCAGGCGCCAGGTTATCGGGGTGTCCTTCTATTTCATTGGTCACCTCTAACAGTTCAGTAGGGGAGAGAGGAGAACCATGCAGTAGGTTTGCGGCGGCGGCTCCGCCCGCAATCAGTGCGGCGCTGCTGCCCAGTCCGCGGCACACAGGTATCTCTGCTCGAATATTCAGCAAAAGGCCTTCATTGGGCAAGTCAAGCCGCTTTAACACCGCACGGTACCCCTGTACTGCCAGGTTTTCTTCATTCTGGTACTGTTCCGGGCAGCCGGTAATGATAAGACTGCCCTCTGGCAGCACTTCGCAGGTAATATAATTATGCAGCGCCAGTGCACAACCCATGCTGTCAAAGCCCGGTCCAATATTGGCCGTGGTGGCCGGCACTCGTATCGTGATTTTTTCCATGTCAGTCCCCCATTTTGCGACGCACATAGTTGGCCATTTCGTTTACTTCTATGCAGTCATGGTGCAGTACCGGCAGCGTTTCCAATTCCGCCAAAGGGGTTGGGACCGGAACACCGGTCAGTGTTTGCAGTTCCGCCATTGCAGCAAAGGCGTCCTCCGGCACCTTCTGCCCCAGGGCTGCCAGTACTGCCGGCGCAAATTTATATGGCGAAGCGGTACTCAGCACCACTGTCTGTCCGTCCAGTTCTGCCCTGTGTTGTTCAGCTACTGCCCAAGCCACTGCGGTATGTGGATCCAGCAGATACCGTTCCTGCTCCCATACCGTTTTTATTGTTTGGGCCGTCATTGTGTCATCGCAGCACCCGCACAGGAATGTTTCCTGAATTTTTTGCAGCAGATCGTCCTCGATTTGATACCAGCCCAGTTCGTTCAGTTCGCACATTTTTTCGGCTACCATTTCGGCATCGCCGCCGGTGGCCAGGTACAGCAGTCGCTCCAGGTTGCTGGAAACCAAAATATCCATCGATGGGGAAGTAGTCTTGTAGAAGGGCCGCCGCCGGTCATATTTCCCGGTCAAAAGGAATTCCGTCAGCACGTTGTTGGTGTTGCTGGCGCACAGCAGCTTGCCCACCGGCAATCCCATGCACTTGGCAAAATAACCCGCTAAAATATCTCCAAAATTGCCGGTCGGCACTGAAAAATTCACCGGTTCGGTCGGATTTATTTTCCCAGCGCGGCAAAGCGTTGCCCAGGCGTGCCAATAGTAGATAATCTGTGGGGCCAGTCGTCCGATGTTAATGGAATTGGCGCTGGAAAGCTCCACTTTTTCCGTTGGCTTTACCTCGGCAAAGATGTGCTTTACTCCGGTCTGCGCATCATCAAAATTGCCGCGCACCGCCGCCACCGAAACATTTTTTCCACGCTGTGTCACCATCTGCTGTTCTTGTATTTTGCTTACGCCGTCCTTGGGGTAAAAAACCACAATGGAGGTACCCTCCACATCGCAGAAGCCCTCCAGTGCCGCTTTGCCGGTGTCACCGCTTGTCGCGGTTAGGATCACCGTCTCGGCCTTATCGTCCAGCAGCTGCTTTGCACCTGTGATAAGATATGGCAGCAAAGAGAGTGCTATATCTTTAAAGGCGCAAGTTGGCCCATGAAAGAGCTCCAGTACATGATACTCGCCGGCCATAACCAGCGGTGTTACTTCGGCGGTGTCAAATTTTCCGTAAGCAGCTGTGATCATTGGCCGCAGCATTTCCGGGGTGTAATCCGGCAGCATCCGCTCCAGTATAGCCTCCGCCATTCCGGCAAAGTCTTTCTGCAGCATTTCTGCAGGATCCAGCGGCAGAGCAGCCGGGTCACACAAGTACAGTCCGCCATCGGGCGCTATACCGCGCAGTACCGCTTCGGCAGGGCTGGCTGTTTGTTTATGATTTCTGGTGCTGTTATATTGCATAGGAGGTCTCCTTTTCTGTATCGCCATGCCGGGTAAAAGAACCCTCGGCAAGTCTTGCTTTCCGTCTTTTCATATGATATACTGTTTCTCGACGAAATACAAGTGCTTTTTATGGAGAAACAATCGTTTCTCCATAAACGACACTTTTTACAGGAGGAAGTGGGTATGGTAGTTGCCATTCTTGGCCACGGAACGGTTGGCGGCGGTGTATATGAATTGCTGAAGAACCGCAGCGATATTACAGTAAAGTATGTCTTGGATCGCAGTCCCATTGCAGAATTGGGGGCCGTTTCTGTCACCGATTTTTCCGTGATCCTGAACGATAGGGAAGTGGATACCGTTGTAGAGGTCATGGGCGGTCTGGAACCAGCTCATGAATATATGGTAGCCGCCATGCTTGCTGGCAAAAATATTGTCACAGCCAATAAGCAGCTGCTTGCAGTCCATTATGATGAATTGACCACCCTTGCCAAAGAAACCGGTGTTGGTTTCCGCACTTCAGCTGCGGTTGGCGGCGGCATTCCCTGGCTGCCCAATCTGCAGCGACTCAAGCGCCTCGGCGCCGTCAATGAAGTCTGTGGTATTATGAATGGCACCACCAATTATATCCTTAGTACCATGCATAAAAAGGGCTATGATTATGAAAGCGTCCTGCACGATGCCCAAAACTTTGGCTACGCAGAAGCCGACCCCACTGCCGATATTGAAGGTTACGATATTCAGCGTAAGCTCATGATCAGCGCCAATATTGCTTTTGACACCAGCCTGACTGAGCAGCAGGTGCCGGCCGCCGGGATTGTCGGCGTCACCCGGGAAGACATTGCCGGCTTTAATGAAATGGGCTATGTTTGCAAACTGTATGCTACTGCAAAACGCGTCGCCGATGGTGCAATTCTTGCGGTGGTAGAACCCACTCTTTTTAAGGCAGAAACATTGGAAGCTGCCATTCCCGCCAATTATAATCTTATCACCGCCGTTTCAGAATACGCTGGCCGGCAAAGCTTTTTTGGTGAAGGAGCTGGCCGCTGGCCCACTGCCGCGGCCGTTGTGCAGGATCTTCTCGATCTCTGCGAAAGAAAGCGGGGCTTCTATACACAGCTGGCCCAGCCGCTGCCTTCCAATAATATGTGCGAAGAGCGCCGGTACTATGTCCGTTATATCGTAGATACCTGGTTTATGGATGGCTGCGTGGAAAAACGCTGGGGCAATGGCGTTCTTACCCGCCCGGTTTCTCCGGCGCAGATGCACTCCTGGTATGTGGAAGCCCGCCGCAATGATCCTGGTGTCTTCTTCGCTGCGCTGCAAGGTTAAAGGAAAGGAATACCCATTATGTTAAAAGTAGTTAAATTTGGCGGTTCCTCCCTGGCCGATGCTGCCCAGTTTGAAAAAGTCCGACAGATTGTCACGGCTGATCCAGCTCGCCGCGTTGTGGTTGTTTCCGCTCCTGGCAAGCGCTTTTCCGCAGATCACAAGATTACGGATTTACTTTACCTTTGCTATGCCCATCTTCAGTACGGCGTCAGCGCTGAAGGGGTATTCGGCATGGTGGTGGAGCGCTACCGTTCCATTGTGGCCGATTGCGGCCTTTCTGCTGATATTGATAAAGAGTTTTCTACCCTCTATGAAAAGATGCAGCAGGGCATCAGTCAGGATGAACTGGTTTCCCGTGGGGAATATTTTGCCGCCCGCCTCATGGCGGAATACCTCGGCTTCGATTTTTTGGATGCTGCCGACTGGCTCCAGTTTTCCTTCGATGGCCAAATTGACCGGGAGCATTCCTACGAAGCGCTTCGCCGCATTGCAGAGGATCGCAGTGTAGTCATTCCCGGGTTTTACGGTGTTATGCCGGATGGTCATATCAAGGTACTCAGTCGCGGCGGCAGTGATGTGACTGGCGCTTTGGCGGCGGCTGCATTAGGCGCCGATGTATATGAAAACTGGACGGATGTTTCCGGTATTCTTATGGCGGATCCCCGCATTGTGGAAAATCCCTGCCCCATCGAGCGCATTACCTATAATGAGCTGCGGGAGCTCAGCTACATGGGGGCACAGGTCCTGCACGAAGCCAGCGTTTTCCCGGTTCGGCAGGCGGATATTCCGCTCAATATCCGCAATACCAATGATCCAGGCCATCCCGGTACCCTCATCCGGGAGCATTTTGAGGATGAATTGGAGAGCGAAAAGAACCGCTTTATCACCGGCATTGCCGGCCGTCGTAATTTCTCTATCATTACGATAGCAAAAAATGGTTTGTCCTCATCAATCGGCAGCTTGCGTCAGGTATTGGAAGTGTTTGAACGGCATAATCTGAATGTGGAGTACACACCATCTGGCATTGACAGTGTTTCGCTGGTGGTGCAGAGCGGAAAAGCAGCCTCCTGCCTGTATTCTATTTTGGGTGAGCTGCAAAAGGAATTCCGCCCCGATAAATTGCAGGTGGCGGAAAATATCTCCATTGTGGCGGCGGTTGGCCGTAAGATGGCGTTCCGCCCTGGAATTTCCGGCAAGATTTTTGCCGCCCTTGGCGAAAATGGCATCAGCATCCGCATGATCAGTCAAGGGCCGGAAGAACTCAATATCATTGTGGGTGTGGATAACACTGACTTCGAAAAAACGGTGCGTGTACTTTATGAAAGCTTTGTCAGATGACAGAGAGGAGAGAACCTGCCATGAAAAATCCGAATGTGACTATACTGGGAGCCACTGGCGCAGTGGGACGGGAGATGCTTAAAATCCTGGATGAGCGCGATTTCCCCATTGGGGAACTGCGCTGCCTGGCTAGTGCCCGCAGTGTTGGAAAAAAGCTGCCTTTTGCAGGGCGAGAAATCACGGTAGAAGAGGCAACGGATGCTGCCTTTACCGGTGCAGATATTGTGTTGGGCGCAGCAGAGAATGATATTGCCCGTCGTTTTGCCCCGGCGATCAAGGCGGCTGGTGCAGTATTTATCGATAATTCCAGTGCTTTCCGTATGGATGAAGATGTCCCTTTGGTTGTTCCGGAAATCAACCCGGAAGATGCTCTGCATCATCATGGCATCATTGCCAATCCAAACTGCTCCACCATCATCACTGTGGTAGCGGTTGCGGCATTGCGCCGTCTTTCGCCGATTATTAGCATGGTAGCCGCCAC
>CALERQ010000113.1 GCA_937907305.1 uncultured Clostridia bacterium
ATCGATCATCACGGAGGTGAGGCCGCCGTCAATGCAGTCCTTGCAGATTTCGAAACCATCGCCGTGATCCAGGTGCAGGGCGATCGGGACATCGGTATCGGCCACAGCGGCCTCCACCAGCTTGGTAAGATAAATGTGCTTGGCATATTTGCGGGCGCCGGCCGAAACCTGCAGGATAACAGGAGCCTGCTCCAGCTGGGCCGCTTCGGTAATGCCCTGTACGATCTCCATGTTGTTGACATTGAAAGCGCCGATGGCGTAGCCGCCCTCGTAGGCTTTACGGAACATTTCCTTGGTAGTGACCAGTGGCATAATATTGATCCTCCTTCGAAAAATAGAAGTATAAAGGGATGGTGCGTTCATCCTTATTGTAGCAATATTGCCCGCCAAATGCAATAAGATACCGGCAGATTCCGCGAATTTTTGTGAAATAAATAACGATATTTTTCCGGTCGGTGTTTAGCATTCATTTGTGAAAAAATCCGGAGCAGGGAGCAAGGCCGGTAAACTTTTTGTAGTGCCTATTTTCTGTAAATTGTGGATAAAACAGATGTTTCCACCGGGGACTGGAGGGAAAAAGGGATGAAATGGGGGGCGCTTTTTCACACTTTCCACCGAGTTTTCCACACCGCTGGGGGAAAACCGTGTGGAAACTGTGTAAAAGTAAAAAATACGGCCAGTATATCCCGCTGTCGGTTCCGCCAGGCAGGACTGCATAAATTCCACAGCCGGAAGCAAAATAACAGGGAATTGATGCCGCAAAAGGAGGGCTGCGTGATGCTGAAGGGAGTCAATAAGCAGGTGGTAGAGGTAGTGGAAGTGGATAATGAATTTTTTGAGCGGGCGATTTTATTTGTAAAGCCGGAAAAGCAGCAGAACGGTGAGGAGGCCCTGCGGGAAAATGCCCGGCGGTATGTAGGCTCGCTGCGGTGGCGGCCGCGGCAGCCCGGCGGCTGGAGGCTGTGGGGTGTCCGGCTGGCCCAGTGGGGCAGCGCTATGGGGCTGGGGGCCCTGCTGGGCGGACTTCTGATAAAATAGGGTCGATTTTTGCAAAGGGCTGTGTTATAATAAAACTATTCATAGAATGGTGCACGCCGCGGAAACCGGCCCCGCCCGCCGGCCCCACTGGGGCCGGCGGCCCGCAGCCGTAGGCTGCAGGTGGGCGCGCCGAAGGCGCGCAGGCGGGGGCCGGTTCCCCGGCGGTGCACATAGCCTTAACAGAAGAAAGGAACTATGACCATGCAGGAAAAAAAGCAGACTGGCGAGCAGAACCAGGTGCTGGCCGGGCGCAACCCGGTGCTGGAGGCCCTGCGCAGCGGCAGGGAACTGGAGTGCATCTACATACAAAGCGGCAGCCCCAAAGGGCCGGCAGCCGCGATCCTGAATAAAGCAAGGGAACTGGGTATCCCGGTAAAGGAAGCGACGCGGGAAAAATTAAACCAGCTTTCCGGGATAGAGACCCACCAGGGGGTTGCCGCCATCTGTGCGGCGGCCGCCTATGCCGAGATGAAGGATATCTATGAACGGGCAGGGGAAGAGCCGCTTTTTGTGGTCATCTGTGATAACATCGAAGACCCCCACAATTTGGGCGCCATTATCCGTACGGCGGAAGCCTGTGGGGCCCATGGGGTCATCATCCCCAAACGGCACAGCGCGGGTCTTACCGCGGCGGCGGTCAAGTCCTCCGCTGGGGCGGCGGTGTGCCTGCCGGTCGTCCGGGTCGCCAATATTGTGGCCACCATGCAGAGCCTGAAGGCTGAGAAAAATGTGTGGTTCACCTGCGCTGATATGGATGGGGAGAACTGGTGCCAGCTGGACTTTAAGGGCGCGGTGGGTTTGGTTATCGGTTCGGAGGGCAATGGAGTCAGCCGGCTGGTGAAAGAGGAGTGCGACTTTGTGGCGGCGCTGCCGATGCAGGGCCAGATCAATTCACTGAATGCTTCGGTGGCGGGTGGTATCATCCTGTATGAGATCACCCGGCAGCGGCTGGGGCTGAAAGCCCGATGAGAAAAGACGGCTCGATAAGTTATTTGACATGATCTCTCCGAGGATGTAACTTTAGGAGAGAAAACAAAAAGCGGAGGGAAAAAGATGGCAGAAAACCGCTATAATGTAGACGATATCCTGCGGGAAGTAAAGGAAAAACGCGCACGGGAGGAACGGGCTGCTCAGCCGGAAAAGCGGGTCGCCACCACTACGGAGGACCTGCTGCGGCAGTTGGATGCCGCCCAGACCGGGTTGCCCAGAGCTGTCAAGCCAGCGGCAGAAAAACCGACACCCGCCAAGGCTGTGCCCCAGCCGGGAAAGAAGATGGAGCCTTTCCTTGGGGAGCTGCTGCAAAAGGCCGAAACCCCGGCGGCACCGGCCCCAGCGGCTGAACCGGAATTTAAGTGGGAAGAGCCGAAACAGTCCGAACCGGTGATGCAGCCGGAGGAATGGACCCCGCCCCAAAAACAGGAGGCACAGCCTGCCCCGGAATTGGGGGAGGAAGTGCCGATGGGCCGGGAGATTCCCGTGGCCAGGGCGAAAAAACCGCTGTGGGAGGCCGCTGCCGCGCGCAAGAGCGCAGAGGCCCTGATGCAGACGCTGAAAAAACAGCAGAGGAGCTTGGCGGTCACCTTGATCCTCAACCTGGTGATGCTGCTGGGGGTCATCTATTTGGCACTGGCGCCGGTGTACCATCTGCTGCTGCCGGATTTCCTCGCGACCTCCTCTTCCATGAGATTGTGGGGGATGGTAGCGCTGACCGCCATTTCGGCCCTGTGCTGCGGCGGTACGCTGGGCAATGGCTTTTTGGCGCTGTTCCCCGGCCGGCAAAGCAACGATGCCTATGTGACCTTGACGGTTTTCGCCTGCCTGCTGCAAGGCAGCTTTATGGCGGCGCAGCCCGCCCTGCTGGAGCAGTACGGGAATAATATCTTCCTGCCGCTGGCTGTACTTATCCTGTTCTTTAATACCTGGGGCAAGCTGGTGAAAAATGCCCGCCAGCGGGAAAGCTGCCGGGCCATGGCCACCCTGCGGCCGGTGGCCTGTCGTACCCTGCCGCAGAGCCGACTGACCGAATGGGCGGCGGAGCTGCCGGAGCAGCCGGAAAAGACGGTGACCCTGGATGATGCCGGTCTGCCGGAGGATGCCGAGGCCGTGCTGGAGGAAACCGGCATGACCGAGGGCATCAGCGGGGTGCTGGCCCCCATTACCATACTGGCGGCGGTGGTCATGGCGCTGCTGGAATACTTCCTGGCCAAAGGAACGGTATTCGAGGCGGTTTCCATCTTTACCTCGGCACTGTGCATTACTTCGCCGCTGGCGGCTACGCTGGGCAGCCATATGCCGCTGCGCAGCGCCAATGAGGGGCTGAACCGCTGGCGCGCCAACCTGCTGAATGAAGATGCGGTGGAGGAGCTGCACGATACCGATGGTGTTTTGCTGCGGGGCAGTGACCTGTTCCCCAGTGGAAGTATTACCCTGCATGGTATACGAACCTTTGAGAAGAAGCCCATTGATGAAGCTATCCTGAACGCAGCCAGCGTGTTGTGCAGTGTGGATAATTCGCTGACCGGCATTTTCCGTGGGATGATCACCAATGAAAAGAACCTGAAAGCGGTGGAAAGCGTCACCTGCGAGGAGGGTAAGGGAATTTCCGCCTGGGTGGATGGTGGCCGGGTGCTCATTGGCAACCGCAGCCTATTGCTGGCCCACGGCGTGGCCGTGCCGCCCATCGAGGTGGAAGCAGGTTTCCTGGCTGAGGGCAAGGAGCTTTTGTATCTTTCCAATTTTGGCAGCCTCTCGGCGGGATTTGTTATCAGCTACCATGCCGATAAACAGCTGAAGACCCAGCTGCGGGAGCTGGAAAAGGTGGGTATTGCCCTGATGGTATATACTACCGATCCCAATATCACCCCGGCGCGGGTGGCACAGGTCTATGGCCTGCAGGAGGAGAACATCCACATGGTGCCGGCGGCGCTGCAGCGGGAGGCCGAGGCCGCCCTGGATGGCACCGGTGAGACCGCGGCCGAAATGGTGAGCGGCGGCATGGCGGGAACGCTGCACAGCCTGCTTTCCGCTCAGCGGGAGTATGGCCTGGCCAAGGCCATTAGTGTGCTGCTGGTGCTGAGTGTGCTGATCGGGTTTGCGATTATCACGCTGCTGGCCTATTCCGGGGCGCTGAGCCGGGTGACCTGGTGGAGCCTGGGGGCCTACCAGCTCCTGTGGTTTATCCCCACGGTGCTGTTGGGATTGGTGCGCAAAAAGTAATAGAATCAGCCGGGGCCCGCTGTGTATTGCAGCGGGCTCCTTTTTGTACCTTGGGGGATGCGGAAAGGCGCGGGTTCGGCCCGCAGGGCGAGCCGCCCATAGGGCGGCTCCGGCGGCGGAGCCGCCGCGCCGGGGCTGCGCCCCGGCGACCCTGCGGGCCGAATTTACGCCTTGCAGGGGCCCTAAAGGGAGCAGAATGGGACCGAAAAGACCGAAAATCAGCAATTAGCACAAAATAGCGCAGCGTATTTCGGCAAAGCGCCGTGCAGATTAACGGAGATTTTTATTGCGTAAAACTTGACAAAAAGGTATAATTGTTCTGTAATGCGCCCCTATGGCGTTGCGACTCAAAGATTGAAAGGGGAAATCCTAACTATGAAACAGTACACCGCGGATAAGATCCGTAATGTCGCCTTAGCAGGCCACAGCAGCGCCGGCAAGACCAGCCTGGCAGAGATGCTGCTGTTCAAATCCGGCGCCACCGACCGCCTTGGCAAAATTGCGGACGGCAATACCGTATGCGATTTTGATCCCGAGGAGATCAAGCGTCAGGTATCGGTCAGCTCCGCCATTGCGCCTTTTGATTGGAACGGTGTAAAGATCAACCTGCTGGATACCCCCGGTATGTTCGATTTTGCCGCCGGTGTTTCGGAGGGCATCCGTGCCGCTGAGACCGTATTGCTGGTCGTTTCCGCCAAGGATGGCGTGGGCGTTGGCACTGAGAAGGCCTACCGTCTGGCTACCCGCATGAATAAATCCAAGGCGTTCTTCATCAATAAGCTGGATGTGGAGCATGCCGACTTCTATAAGACCTTTGAGGGCATCAAGGAAGTGTTCGGCAACTCCGTTTGCCCCGTCATCATCCCCCACATGGAGGGTGATGTGGTAGACTGCTACATTGACCTGGTAGATGATAAGGCCTATAAGTTTGACCCCAAGGCCAATAAGCTCAATGAGATCGCCATCCCCGCAGCTGCCGCTGACCGCATCGAGGAGATGAAGATGGCCCTGAACGAAGCTGTGGCCGAGACCGATGACGCCCTGATGGAGAAGTTTTTCATGGAAGAGCCCTTCACCAAGGAGGAGATCCAGAAGGGAATTGCCGCCGGCGTGAAGAGCGGCACCATCGCGCCCGTATTCTGCGGCAGCGCCGCTACCGGTTCCGGCAGCCAGGTCCTCATGGATGCCATCGTACACTTCCTGCCCAGCGCCGCCGATGGTTGCAGCGAAGAGACCGTAGAGGGTGAGACCGTCAAGTGCGATCCCAATGCCCCCGAATCCGCCTTTGTATTCAAGACCGTTGCCGACCCCTTCGTGGGCAAGCTGTCTTTCGTGAAGGTCATCACCGGCACACTGACCGCTGGTATGACTCCCATCAATGCCCGCACCGGTGAGCCGGAGCGTCTGGGCAAGCTGCTGTGCTGCCGCGGTAAAAAGCAGGACGAAGTGGACTGCATCACCGCCGGCGATATCGGCGCCATCACCAAGCTTTCCAACGCCGTGACCGGCGATACCCTGTGTGACGCCAAGCGTGTCATCTCCTATAAGCCCACCGAATTCCCGGCCCCCTGTCTCTCCATGGCCATTGTGCTGAAGGGCAAGGGCGACGAGGCCAAGATCGCTGGTGCTATGCAGCGCCTGATCGAGGAAGATCCCTGCATCAGCTTTGAGAATAATGTGGAGACCAAGCAGCAGGTCGTTTCCGGCCTGGGCGAGCAGCACCTGGATGTTGTTGTTTCCAAGCTCAAGTCCAAGTTCGGCATCGATGTTGGTCTGGTGAAGCCTCGTGTGGCTTACCGTGAGACCATCCGCAAGAAGGTCCGCGTACAGGGCAAGCACAAGAAACAGTCCGGCGGCCACGGCCAGTACGGTGATGTTTGGATCGAGTTTGAGCCCTGCGATGGCGATTCCCTCGTATTTGAAGAGAGAGTAGTCGGCGGCGCGGTGCCCAAGAACTTCTTCCCTGCGGTAGAAAAGGGTCTGCAGGACTGCGTCTCCCGCGGCATGATTGCCGGTTACCCGGTAGTAGGCCTGAAGGCTATCCTGGTGGATGGTTCCTACCACCCCGTAGATTCCAACGAAATGGCCTTTAAGACTGCTGCTTCCCTGGCCTATAAGGCGGGCCTGCCCCAAGCCAACCCTGTCATTCTGGAGCCGATCGGCACCCTGAAGGTACAGGTCCCCGCTGCTAACATGGGCGATATCAACTCCGAACTTTCCAAGCGCCGCGGCCGTATGATGGGCATGAACCCCGCTGAGGATGGCCTGCAGGAGATCGAGGCGGAAGTTCCCATGAGCGAGATGTTCGATTTTGCTACCTCCCTGCGTTCCATTACCCAGGGTCGTGGTTCCTTCACCCTCACCTTTGCCCGCTATGAGCAGCTGCCCAAGGAGAAAGAGGCAGAGGTCATTGCCGATGCGAAGAGCATGATGGAAGAGGAATAATTCTATAACCTGCTAACCAATGCACCTTTGCGGCGGGCGGTATCCCTATTGGATGCCGTCCGCTGCTGTTTTTGCACCCATTGTGCGGGGGGAGAGCCG
>CALERQ010000114.1 GCA_937907305.1 uncultured Clostridia bacterium
TGGGGCACAGCCCCAAGCGTGTTTTGGTTCCTTTTACACGAGTAAAAGGAACGCCACGGCGGCGAGCCGTACAGGCTTTGCACCCTGCAAGATTAACGCCCCGCCGAAGGCGACCGCCATTTTGGCCTAAATAAATATCTTTTGCCTACTTTTCTTCATAGAAAAGTAGGCCCCCGCCGGGTAGGCGTACAGATTATGCCTTTGCAAAAGGCTCCGCCCCGCCGTCAGGCGACTACCAATTTGGCTTAAAAACTCTTTCGCATCCTTTTCTCCATAGAAAAGCAGTCCCCGCTGTGGAGCGGCCCCAATAGTGGCTTATCTTGCCTTTATGTCTCAGCAAGTGCTGACTGCGATAACCATTTTTTTCCTCATGAGGGGTAGCAACTTGACATTTTCTTCTGCTCGCGCTATAATAAATTATAGAAGCAGACCTGCTGGGTTCCGTCTGGGCAATTGTAGCCCATCTCGATGAAGCAGCCGGTCGGCCTCTTTTTTATTTCCTCGCGCGCGTGTACGCGTATATATGGGTACGCGATAGGCGCGCGCCCGCCCGCGCGCGGGAGAAAAAACCGCCGGACGGCCGAAAAATCACCGCCCAAAAATTTTTGCCCCAGCCACGAACAAATTTTCGTTTTTCTCTTGCAATCCCGGCAAAAATCGTGTATAATGGAATTAGAAAACCATCACTTTGGGAGGAAATCGCATGGCCATCGAGAAAAAAGCAAAGGAAACCGCCCCCGCCCCCAGCGATAAGCAAAAAGCCCTGGAAACCGCCATCAGCCAGATCGAAAAGCAGTTTGGCAAGGGGGCTGTAATGCGCCTGGGCCAGAATGCCACCATGAATGTGGAAGCCATCCCCACCGGCTCCCTTTCGCTGGATATGGCACTGGGCATCGGCGGCCTGCCCCGCGGCAGAATCGTGGAGATCTACGGGCCGGAATCCAGCGGTAAGACCACCGTGGCCCTGCATGTGGTGGCCGAAGCCCAAAAGCGCGGCGGCTCCGCTGTTTTCATCGATGTGGAGCATGCCCTGGACCCCGTTTACGCCAAGAATTTGGGCGTGGATATTGATCAGCTGCTGGTCTCCCAGCCCGATACCGGCGAGCAGGCCCTGGAAATTTGCGAAGCACTGGTCCGTTCCGGCGCGGTGGATGTCGTGGTTGTCGACTCGGTGGCCGCGATGGTGACCAAGGCCGAGATCGAGGGCGAAATGGGCGATACCCATGTGGGCCTTCAGGCCAGATTGATGAGCCAGGCCCTGCGTAAACTGACCGGCGCCATCGGCAAAAGCAATGCCATCGTCATCTTCATCAACCAGCTGAGAGAGAAGATCGGTGTGATGTACGGCAACCCGGAGACCACCCCCGGCGGCCGCGCCCTCAAGTTCTATTCCTCCGTCCGGCTGGATGTCCGCCGCACCGAACAGCTCAAATCCGGCGGCGAGGTCATCGGCAACCGGGTGCGCGTCAAGGTGGTCAAAAACAAGGTCGCCCCGCCCTTTAAGGAGGCCGAGTTCGACATCATGTACGGCCAGGGCGTTTCCCGCCTGGGCGAGATCCTGGACCTGGGCAGCAAGCTGGATATCGTGCAGAAATCCGGCGCGTGGTTTAATTACGGCGAGATAAGGCTGGGCCAGGGCCGTGATAACGCCAAGGAATACCTGCGGCAGAACCCTGAGCTGGCCGAAGAGATCGCCGCCAAGGTAATGGCCAATGCCGATAAGCTGATGGGCCGTGCCGCTGCGGCCGCCGCCCCCAAAAAGCTGGGCCAGGTAAACCTGACCGCCGAGGTGGATGAGGACGAATAAACCGGCCGGGCCAGAAAACTTGCCGCTTTTTGCCGCGTGGGCCGCGCCCCGCGAAAAAGCGACGACCCGGCGAAAAAGCCCCTGGCCGGGCCTTGCAAAACTGAATTTCTGCCTCCCGGCGCCCCGCGCGCCCGGGAGGTCTTTTGCTCGGCGGCGCAGAACCGACCCCAATATCACCCATGAAAGGAGCAAAACAATGCCATTTGATTTCAAGAAAGAGTACCGGGAGTTTTATCTGCCGAAGGGGACACCGGAGATCGTGACGGTGCCGCCGGCAAACTACATTGCGGTGCGGGGCAGCGGCGACCCCAACGAGGCGGGCGGCGCTTATCAGCAGGCGCTGGCGGTGCTCTGTATGCCGTGGCCTACACCCTGAAAATGAGCTACAAAACCGACTACCGCATCGAGGGGTTTTACGACTATGTGGTGCCGCCGCTGGAGGGCTTCTGGTGGCAGGAGGGTACGGAGGGCATTGATTATGCCGATAAATCCGGGTTCTGCTGGCTTTCGGTCCTTCGGCTGCCGGATTTTATCACTAAGGTGGACTTTGACTGGGCGGTGGAAACGGCCTTCCGCAAGAAAAAGCTGGATTGCTCCGCGGCGGAGTTTTTGACCATTGAGGAGGGGCTGTGCGTGCAGATGCTGCACCTTGGCCGCTATGATGACGAGCCGGAAACGGTGTCCGAGATGGATCGCTTTTTGGCGGAGCGGGGCTACCAAAACGACATGGGCGGCGCCCGCCGCCACCACGAGATTTATCTTTCCGCCCCCCGCCGCACCGCGCCGGAAAAACGCA
>CALERQ010000115.1 GCA_937907305.1 uncultured Clostridia bacterium
CCGCCCAAAGGGCGGGCAAGCGGACCGGAGGTCCGCTTCGGCGGCGGAGCCGCCGGGCCTGCGGCCCGGATACCCGCCCCCTGCAGAAGCTGAGCAAGAGCCGCTGCCGTGCCGCACGGCGCAGCAGGGACCAAGACTACGAGAAAAAGCGAGGAACGCATTTTGAAAAAGCTGATCGAAACCGAGCATATCTCCTTCAGTTACGAGGAAGAGACCGGCCTGCCGCTGGTGCTGGAGGATGTGAATATCACCATAGGGGAAGGCGAGTTTGTGGCGGTGCTGGGGCACAATGGCTCCGGGAAATCCACCTTTGCCAAGCACTGTAATGCTGTGCTGCTGCCCCGTACCGGCACCGTGATGGTAGACGGCATGGATACCAGGGATGAGGACAAGCTCTTCGAGATCCGCCAGTGCGCCGGTATGGTGTTCCAGAACCCGGATAACCAGATCGTGGCAACGGTGGTGGAGGAGGATGTGGCCTTCGCGCCCGAAAATATGGGTGTGGAGCCTGCGGAGATCCGCCGGCGGGTGGATGAGGCCCTGAAAGCGGTAGGCATGTACGAATACCGGGAAAGCGCACCGCACCAGCTCAGTGGCGGGCAGAAGCAGCGGGTGGCCATCGCGGGCATTATCGCCATGCAGCCCCGGTGCATCCTGCTGGATGAACCCACCGCCATGCTGGACCCCCGCGGCCGCCAGGAGGTAATGAAGGTGCTGCGGCAATTAAATCGCGAAAAGGGCATCACCGTGGTGCTCATCACCCACTACATGGAGGAAGCCGCCGCCTGTGACCGGGTGATCGTGATGGATGACGGCCATGTGCTGATGGACGATGTGCCCCGTAAGGTATTCAGCCATGTGGCGGAGCTGCGGCAGGTGGGACTGGATGTACCCCAGACCACCGAGCTGATGACGATACTGAAGGAAGCCGGTCTGCCGGTGCAGGCCGATATCATAGACGAGCAGGAGTGCATAGAAGCGCTGGAAGCCCTGCTGACCCGCTAAGGAAGGAACCGTGCCAGATATGTCTATCATCAAAACCGAGCATTTAACGCATATTTACTCGCAGGGCACCCCCTATGAGCGGGTCGCCCTGCAGGACTTCAACATCGAGATAGAGGAGGGGGAGTTTGCCGGGATCATCGGGCATACCGGCTCCGGCAAATCCACCTTCATCCAGCACCTCAATGGCCTGCTGGCCCCCACCGAGGGCAAGGTCTACATTGACGGCGAGGACCTGTGGGCCGACAAAAAGGACCTGCGGCGCTTCCGCTTCAAGGTGGGGCTGGTGTTCCAGTACCCGGAGTATCAGCTCTTTGGCGAGACGGTGGCGGCGGATGTGGCCTTTGGCCCTACCAATATGGGCCTGCCCCCCGAGGAAGTGGAAAAGCGGGTGAAGGAATCGCTGCGCTTTGTGGGGCTGCACGAGGATGTGATGGAAAAGAGCCCGTTTGAGCTTAGCGGCGGGCAGAAGCGCCGGGTGGCCATAGCCGGCGTGCTGGCCATGGACCCCAAGGTGCTGGTGCTGGATGAGCCCACGGCGGGTCTGGACCCCCGCGGCCGGGATACCATCCTGGGTGAGATAAGGGAGTACCATGAGGAGCGTAAAAACACCGTGCTGCTGGTGAGTCACAGCATGGAGGATATTGCCCAGTACGCCAAGAAGGTGCTGGTGATCGCCGAGGGCAAGCCCGCCATGTACGATACGGTGGAAAATATCTTTAGCCGGGTGGAGGAGCTGACCGCCATGGGCCTGGCCGTGCCGCAGATCAGCCGGGTCTTTGCCGGGCTGCGGGCCGCCGGGTACCAGGTGCCAGGCAACATCTACACCGTGGAGGGCGCGGCTGCCGCCATTCTGAATGCCGTGAAAGGGGGTGCCGCCCGATGATCCGTGATATTACCATTGGTCAGTACTTCCCCGGGCAGAGCGCCATCCACCGGATGGATCCCCGTATCAAGATCCTGCTTTCCATCCTCTACATCGTGATGCTGTTTGTGGCGGATAACATGTGGGGCCTGCTGCTGGGCGTGCTGTTTGGCTTTGTGGCCTATCTCATCAGCCGCATTCCCCTTTCGATGATCTGGAAATCCATGAAGCCGGTCCTTCCCATCGTCATCTTTACGGCGGTGCTGAACCTGTTCCTTTCCACCGGCGACCCGCTGTGGCAGTGGAAGTTCCTCAAGATCACCAAGGAGG
>CALERQ010000116.1 GCA_937907305.1 uncultured Clostridia bacterium
ACACGACTATGCCGATATTTCCGGGATTATGAAATCCCTAAGTTGCACCCGCTTTTCCCGGCGGGGGTCGTTTTATCTGTCGTTATTCTACTCCCATCAGGGGTTCTTCCCCATTTACCGTAAAGCCGCTCACCGTCCCATCGGCGCCGGTCACCAGCGCCACATCCTCCAGCGGGAAGCGGTACACCCCCACCATAGCGCTGTTATCGGTATGCCCGGTGTCACCGGCCTCGCCTATCTTATCCCCCTGCTTCACGGTGTCGCCGGTCTTTACCGCCACCTGGCTGCAATGGCCATACAGCAGATAGCAGTCCTCCTGCTGCACCAGTGCCAGCCTGCCGTAGCCGTAGTTCCAGCCAATATCCGCGGCCCAGGCCACCGTTCCGTCCTTCATGGCGGTAATGGGGGCGCCAAGATCGGTTTTCAGCATCAATCCACCGTTTTCCTCGGTGATCTCAGTGATATTGCTTACCGGCCGGGCGTAGTCCTCGGCAAAGGATTGGTGGAATTCCTCATTGCTCAGTCCGGCCACAGCCGGCTCCTTTCCGCAGCCTGCCAGCAGCACCAGCACCGCCGCCAGCAGAATCATCCATCTTTTCATAACCCCACCTCCAATCATCAATAAACAATACTAACTCTATAGCTTATAGGTGTATTCGTTCCATTGGCAATCTGGAACTCAATATAACCTTTATTGATTGGCATGTAGAACCAATAAAAGTAATAAGACCCATAGATTTCTTCAAATCCGTATTCTAACTCAAGAGGCTGTAATCCTCCTTCCACATTTGTTGTAGCACTTAAGTAGGATGGATTTATCTGTTTATTAAGTCTTATTGCAATTGCATCTACTTCACTTGAAACAGGATATGGGCCAACATTTGTGTAAGAGTATCCAAACACAGAAACGCTTAAATTTTGAACGATATAACCATTTTCATTTGCTAATGCGGTTACGGGAACGAACAATGCAAGAAGCAGTGCAAAACATACAACCAGTGCTATTACTCTCTTTTTCATTTGTTTTCTCCTTTCTCCGTATGCAATAATGTTGTGTGCTTTTTGCAGTTTTATACCATCATAGCGGTTACCTCCTTTACTTCCTTTGCATGCTAATTATGCCATAATTTTATATATTTGTAAACCCCATACAGGAACTTATTTGTCAGCAGCTGATGAAAAACCGCCCTCCCACACGGGAGAGCGGCCATTTTATGTCCGGATAATATTAACGATACACAGCACCAGATTCGCCAAAATCAGCAGATGCAGCACAATATGGTACAGGTCGGGAATAAGCCGGGTTTCACTGGCGGGGAACAGGTGAATGGTGTCCTTAAAGCAGCGGTTGTAGCCCGCCAGCTTTTTCTCGCTTGCCCCAAAGATGGTGTAATACCAGTGGCACAGGAACTGCACCGCGGCCCAGAAAAGCAAAACAGCGGGCAGCACCCATTTGCCCACGGCGGGCAGCAGCCAAAAAAGCAGTCCCCCCGCTGTGTAAAGGCACAGCATAAAAAACTCCGCGCTTTTTATCCCCATACCTTCCACCAGCAGCCGTCCGCCAGGGCGGTAAGTGCAGATACATCCAAAGAACCATCCCCACAGGATGATCTGTAAAACCAGCATTCCCATCTCACACCCCATACAGCAGCTCGCCGTAGGTCGGCATCGGCCACAGGTGGGCGGGGCACATCTGCTCCAGCGCGTCGGCGGTCTGCCGTAGCTCGTTCATGGCGGGCAGCAGCCGGTCCCGCGCAAAGAGCGCCTTCTGCTCCTCGCTCTCCTTCGGGAAATCCCGCAGCAGGTTTTCCAGCAGGGTGCACCCGGCCAGCAGCATGTCGTTGTAGTTGGCCACCTGGGTGCCCAGCAGCTCCTCGGCCTTGCAGCTCAGCAGGGGAGAGATCTCCTGCTTGGCGCGGCTGGTCTGCCCCAGCTCCCGCAGGGCGGCCTGCCCGGCGGGCAGGATCTGCCGCCGCACCATTTCCACCATGGTGGCGGCCTCTATACGGATGCACTTGGCATAGGTCTCGTAGTGGATCTCCTGGCGGCTTTCCAGCTCCGCCGCGGTAAAGATGCCGTGCTTCGCGAAAAGCGCTACATTCTTCTCCTCGGTCAGGTGGGCAAAGGCCTCCGGCGCGGTGCGCAGATTGAGAAGTCCCCGGCGCTCCGCCTCCTGCTGCCATTCCTCGCTGTATCCGTCCCCGTTAAAGAGGATCCGTCCGTGCTGCTCCAGCGTTTCCTGCAGCAGCTCCCGCACGGTGGCGTCCCGGTCAGCGCTCTGCTCCAGCCGGTCGGCATAGCGGCCCAGCACCTCGGCCACGGCGGTATTCAGCACCACATTGGGACCGGAGACGGATTTGGAGGAGCCCAGCATCCGGAACTCAAACTTGTTGCCGGTGAAGGCAAAGGGAGAGGTGCGGTTGCGGTCGGTGGTGTCCCGGGGGAACCGGGGCAGGGTATGGACGCCGATCTTCATCTGCACCTTTTCCTTGGCGTCGTAGGCAGAGCCTTGCTCAATGGACTCCAGAATGGCGGTCAGCTCGTCGCCCAGGAAGATGGACACCACCGCCGGGGGCGCTTCGCTGGCGCCCAGACGGTGATCGTTGCCCGCTCCCGCCACGCATACCCGCAGCATATCCTGATATTCGTCCACCGCCTTGATGACGGCGCACAGAAACAGCAGGAACTGGGCGTTCTCGTGGGGGGTCTCGCCCGGCTCCAGCAGATTGATGCCGGTGTCGGTGGCCAGCGACCAGTTGTTGTGCTTGCCGCTGCCGTTGACCCCCTCAAAG
>CALERQ010000117.1 GCA_937907305.1 uncultured Clostridia bacterium
ACAACAGGAATTATGATACACCGTAATTCTTGGATAATCTAAGTAATCCTGATAATCCGTGCTAAACGGCATATACAAAATCGTTTAGATCACGGTTTCAGGGAGCGAGTGGGAATAATATAAGAATGTGGAAAAGCCCATACTGATGGGGATTCATCGGTATGGGCTTTTGTGCGTTTAAGCCATAATTATCGGTATTGCCGCTATATATTGATCTGTATCCCACGCGAACGGATCGCTTTTATCGAGGGGCAGGGAATAGCGGATATTGGTGGAACTCCAGCAATAAAAAGATAGGCCACCGATTCTTTGCTTTTGGGGAGAATTATGGTATAATCCGAAGGGAAAACTGCCCCCAAAGAAAGGAACGCGACCATGAAACAGAACCGGAAAGTCCCCAAGCCTCCCCGCGATCTGCGCGCGGTGATCCATAAAAAGCCCGCCGTTTTTGCGGTGTATCTTATCCTGCGTATCATCGTTTTATTGACTCTTGTTTCCTCCATCATCCGCGGGGAGTACGAAAGCGCCTTTGTGTGCCTGCTGGTACTGGTGCTGTTTATGCTGCCGTTTTTCATTCAGCAGAACTTTGGCATTGAGCTGCCCAGCACGCTGGAGATCATTATCCTGCTCTTTATCTTCGCTTCCGAGATCCTGGGCGAGCTGGCATGCTTCTTTATTACCATTCCCAATTGGGATTCCATTCTGCACACCACCACCGGCTTTTTGTGCGCGGCCACCGGCTTTGCGCTTATTGATATCCTGAACCGCAACAGCAGGATCAAGTTTGAGCTTTCGCCGGTGTATGTTTCGCTGGTGGCTTTCTGCTTTTCCATGACCATCGGTGTGCTGTGGGAGTTCTTCGAGTTCGGTATGGACCGGCTGTTCCTGATGGATATGCAGAAGGATACCGTCATCTACAGCATTACCTCCGTGATGCTGGACCCCACCAATATGAACATCCCGGTGACCATTAGGGATATCACCAGTGTGGCGGTAAACGGGCAGGAGCTGGGCTTTGGCGGGTATCTGGATATCGGGCTGTACGATACTATGGAGGATCTGTTCGTCAATTTCATCGGGGCGTTGGTCTTTAGCTTTATCGGGTACTTTTACATCAAGCGCCGCGGGGAGGGGAAGATCGCCAAGGCGTTTATCCCTACCATTACCGAGTCCAAACCGGAGGAAGGATCTGCCGAAGCACCGGCCGCGTCCCCGATGGAAGAATAAAGACAAGCTTACCGTTGCTTAGCCTGGAAAAGGGCGGCATCGTATTCGCTGCGGGTCTCATAGTTCGCGGGGTCAAGGCCGTAAGCGGAGCCGTCTTCGCAGGAAAGGCGCCAGGCATAGCAGTTGCCCCTTAGCCCGCAGTGGAAGGGCTGCACCGAGGTTTGGCGGCTGGGTGTGACGGAACCGCTCCGTATCCGGCTGGGGGGATCGTAGCTGCTCGGTGTCCGATGGACGGGAGGATCGAAAGCGCCCAGGGAACCCAATATACCGCCGAGCCGCATGATATCATCAAAACTATTCAGCCGGCCCATGCCCATGGCCGCGCCGGCCGCGGCGTAGGGGTCAATCCGGAGGGGATTCCCGGACGCTCTCCGCCTTTCGCGGTATTTGGCGGAGTAGCAATCCAGAATGAACGCTTCGCCCAAATCAAGCAGGCCCCCAAAGAAATTGGGACAGTGAGAACGGGAAGAGTTGTGATATTTCCGCTTTGCCATAGTGTATTCCTCCTTGGCCGGTGAAAGGGACACCGGATATTGCTGTTCGTCTTGTGCATCTTCATATTATCAGCTTTTGTGTCCCATAATCCGGACTGAGAAATCATCTCATCGAAAAAAGCCCGTGCCGATGGCAGAACCACCGGTACGGGCTGATATTTTTTATTCAGTTGAGAAAGGGGAGAGGATCACTCCAGCAGGCCGCTTTCCTTCAGCAGCAGCTCCACATCGGTGCCCTTGACCTTCTTCAGCAGGAGCTTGACGGCTTCCCGCTCGCCGAAGGAGAGAGGCAGCTCACTCAGCGGCTTCTTATCCACAGCGTAGTAGCAGGCCCGCAGCAGCTCGCGTACATCGTACTTGCTGCCCCATACCTCCGGTACGCCGCGGTCGATATTCAGCAGGGTATAGACCGATTCCATGCCGGTACGCATGGAGTACTCGGTGGTGAAGATGGTATCGCGGGGTGTTTCGGCAAACTGGCCAACGAAGGCGAAGTTTACGGCACCATCCGGTACCACCTTGGGACGGTCACTTTCCTTGCGGGGCTGGAAGAAGGCATTGATATAGGGCATGAAGCAGGTGGTGGTATTGCAGGCCTCCCGCGCCAACTCCTCGATGCGGTCTTCCGGGATGCCGATGTGGTACATCCACTCACGGCAGATCTCCTCGCCGGTGCACTCCCGCATGGGCTTCTTGACATAGTTGCCCTCGCAATCGGTGTGCAGGCCGTAGACCCACACCAGTACCGTGTTCTTATCCTGGCACTTGAACTGCGGCTGGCGGTTGATGGTCCAGGAGAGGTACCAGTGATCCACGCTGTCCTTTACGGTGACGATACCGCCGGTGGTCACCTTGCCGGCACGGGGATCGCGCTTGCAGATATTCATGATGTGGCGGATGACCTCCTCATTGGAGGTGGCAACCGTGGCGCTCATCCAGTTGGTGGCCTCGATATCGCTGCAGAAAGCATCGGGATTGCCGTATTCGCCGTGCTGGGCCTGGGCGGCTATGGCTTTCCACATATCCCAGGATTCCCCATAACCGTTCTTCAGACCGGAGAGATCGGGAGCGTGGGTCTGGTCGCCGTAGCAGGAGGTATCGGTGCAGCAGCCATTGGTGATGAAAACGAGGTCATCCTCAATGAGGTCAATGGTCTGCTCTTTGCCGTCCTTGACATAGACGATCTGGCGGGCTACCTTTTTGTCGCCTTCAGTTTCGATGATGACATTCTTTACATCCATGCCGTATTCGATGCGGACGCCGTGGGATTCCAGGTACTTTACCAGCGGCAGGATCATGCTCTCGTACTGATTGTACTTGGTGAAGCGC
>CALERQ010000118.1 GCA_937907305.1 uncultured Clostridia bacterium
CGGCGGCCTGCGGCCGCCGGCCCTGCGGGCCGGCTTTCCCCCTTCCCCCCCCCGCAAAACTTCACAAAATGTTTCACATGAAACATTTGTTCTTTTCTCGCCTGCAAAAACAGCCCCGGTCTTCCTGCCGGAGCTGTCTTTTTATTTAGTTGCCGTAGTAGCCGGATTGGTCGCCCTCCTCGGCGGCATAGCCCATGTCGCCGGGAACGCTGCCGTTTCTCGCCATCTCTATGGCGTCCTTCACCGAAAGGGTCTGGCCCTGCTGGGCATACGCCTGAATAAGCGCCCACGCGGTGTTCAGATACTGGTCGGCATACTGCACGCCGCACTCGGCGGCGGTCATGCCTACCAGCGGCACGCCGTAGCTGCTGCCGTAGTTATGGTAGGTGCACACCTGCGGGATATTGGAATTCTTATACCAGCCGGTGGCGGTATCGGAGCAGCCGGGCCCGGCCAGCATGCCGGTCAGCTTGCAGTACTGGTAGCTGGTCACATTGTTGCTGGTCTCAAAGCTCTGCCCGCTGGCGCCCTCATGCACCTGGCTCATAATGGCCCGCCAGATCTTGGGGGGCGGGTAGCTGGAATACCGGATGGAATTGGGGATGGGATTGCCGTTGGCATAGTACTTGATGTTCCCGTTCTCGTCGGTCTGGTAGCGGGAATCGTAACCCAGCCAGCACACACCCACATAGTATGGGGTAACGCCCACGAACCACTGGTCCACGCTGTCATCGGTGGTACCGGTCTTGCCCGCCACGGGGATGTTCATAGCCCCCAGGTTGGCGGCCGCGCCGGTGCCCTCGCTGCCGGTGACCTCCTGCAGCAGGCGGTTCATCACGGTGGCGGTCTCAGCGCTGATGACCCGGACCGGAACGGTGTTCTTCTCCAGGATCACATTGCCGTAGGTGTCCTCCACGCGGGTGTAGCTGTACGGCTCGGTACGCACACCGCCGTTGCCGAACATCTGATAAGCCCCGGCCAGCTTCACCAGAGTCATACCCTTGGAAAGGGACCCCAGCGCCATGGGGCTGTAGCTGTCATCGGCGGCGGTCAGGGTATCCACATTCAGCGAATACTTGAGGAAATCGTAGCTGGTGGTGGTGCCCAGCTGCTGGGTGATCTGCACCGCCACGGTATTGATGGATCGAATAATAGCTGTCCGGACGGTGACAAAGCCGCGGAAGCTGTTGTACTCATTCTTGGGCACCCACAGCGGCTGGCTGTAGCTCACCTCATCGGGATTGATGACCACCTGCCGGTCCTCTATCACGGTGGAATAGGTGATCAGGTCCTTCTCAATGCCCAGCACATAGGAGGTGATGGGCTTGATAGTGGAACCGATCTGACGGGTGGTATCGCTGGCCCGGTTCCAGATGCGGTTGCCATCCTTGCCGCGGTTGCCGCCCACAATGCCCTTGATGGCGCCGTTGGTATCGGTAATGACAAAGGCGGACTGGGGATATTCCTCGTTATTCACCGGGGGGAAGTTATCCGGGCTGGAATAGTAGTCCTCCAGAATCTCCTGTACCCGCTCCTCGCAGGTGGTGTAGATGCGGTAGCCGCCGCCGATGAGGTTCTGGTAAGCCTCCGCCTCGGTAATGCCCTGCTTTTCGGCCAGGTCACGGCACACCTCATCGGTCACATAGTCCACAAACCAGGTCTGGATGGTGGCGTTGCTGTTGGTGCCGGTGGCCAGCACGATCTCCTGCGCCATAGCGGCATTATACTCTTCCTTGGTCAGCTTGCCCTGCTCCAGCATCAGCCCCAGGATATACTCCTTGCGCTGCTGGTTTTCCTCCCAGTGGGTAAAGGGATCGTAGGCATAGGGGTTCTTGGTGGTGCCCACGATGGTGGCGCACTCCGCCACGGTCAGCTCGCTGACATCCTTATTGAAGAACACATTGGCCGCTGCCTGAATGCCGGAGCAGTTCTGCGAAAAGCTGGCCAGGTTCAGGTAGGTCTCAATGATCTGCTGCTTGGTGTAATATTTTTCCACATTCAGCGCCCGGAAGATCTCACGCAGCTTGCGCGCCCAGCCCGCCGCGCCCTCTACGGCGCGGTCATTGGTGATATTACGCACCACCTGCTGAGTGATGGTGGAAGCGCCGGGGGTTGCCCCGCCGTAGAAGCCGGTCAGACCGATCTTCTGCAAAATGGCGCTGAGGCCCGCCTTGGAAGTGGTGAGGAAATCCACGCCGTTGTGCTCCCAAAAGCGCTTGTCCTCCACCGCCACGGTGGCATCCAGCAGGCACTGCGGCATCTGGTCGTAGTCCACCCAAATGCGGTTGCCCGCGTCTGGGTCATAGGCGCGCGCCAGCTCGGTCACACCGTCATCCGCATAAAAGATGGTGGTGTACTTGGCCTTCTGCATACTCAGGTCCAGCATCTGCTGGTCGGTATTCAGGGTATCAAAAACCCATACCGTCAGGACGCACCCGGCCACGCACATCAGCATAATGCCCACCAAGCAAACAGCCGCGATGGCCCGCAGCACCTTATGGCCGCCGGGCTTTTTCTCCTTCCGGCCGGTGTTATCGGTATCCGGCTGCGCCGTCTTGCGGGCCTTGGCATTTTTAATAGCCTGGTCCGCCTTGCGGTTCATCCGGTTCCATTTTTCCTTAAAGCTCAAACTGCTACCTCCTTCATTTTGCGGGGGAGAGGAAAATCTGCACAAAAACCGCTATGCGGCTCTATGCACATATACGATGTTATTATAGCACACTTTGGCCGCTATGTGTTACTATTTTTTGAATTTCCGCCCGCTTCTGACTATTCCGCCAAAAAATGCCCATACTGCCACCAAATAAAAGGCAGGAAAGGAGGCATTCCCATGCCCCGCAGGATCGTACTCTCTTTAGCCGTGGCCATTGCCGCCCTGCTGCTGGGGCTGGTGCTGGCGTTTCTTTCCCGCGGAAGCACCCCGCAGCCGCAGCCGGAACCCCAACCGCGGGAAGATCCCATCTCCCCCGCGCAGCCGGTCGAAAATCCCATTCCCGATGAACCGGAGGAGCCGCAAAATCCCGCGGGCTACCTTCTGCGTGATTATGAAGGCCGGCTGGCCATCTTCCGGGAGGGGAACAGCACTCCGGAGATGATCTTCGATGTATACACCCGGCTGCTGCCCCAGGCCGACCAGGAGCGGCTAACGGAGGGCATCTCCGCCCCCGATTATGAAACGCTGACCCGGCTCATCGAGGATTATATCAGCTGATTGAAAGCATTTTGCAACCATCTGCCGCTCCCCGTCACCAAATCGTAACCCAATTTTCAATTAAAAAGGCGGAATTCTGCCCCCAGGCGGCATATAATAAAGGCAGAGAAAGGGAGCACGGTGTCTCCACCACCGCCCTTTGAACAGATTTCCGGTCCCCAAAAAAGACTGACGGATAAAAATTATTTTGGTTGGGAAAGGCTCTGCGGATGCAGGGCTTTTCTTTTTTGCTGTCTGCACCGGTTTGTGCAGGGGGCCGGCCGGGGCCGCAGGCCAAACCGCCCTCCGGGCGGTTTCAGC
>CALERQ010000119.1 GCA_937907305.1 uncultured Clostridia bacterium
CGAAGGAGAAGTTGCCCAGCATCTCGAAATAGGTGCCGTGACGGGCGGTCTTGCCTACATTTTCGATATCCGGGGTGCGGATGCACTTCTGGCAGCTGGTGGCGCGGAAGCTGCCGTTCGGCAGGAACTTCTGCCGGGTGAAGTATTTTTTGAGGGGGGCCATGCCGGAATTGATGAGCAGAAGGCTGGCCTCATCCTGCGGCACCAGCGGCGCCGAGGGCAGACGGGTATGCCCCTTGCTGACAAAGAATTCGAGGAAGGTTTCGCGCAGTTCATTGAGTCCTGTCCATTTCATAGTGGGTAAATTCCTTTCTTTTGATAAGGGTGAAAGCATAAAAAAACAGCTCTCCTCCCCTGCTCCGTTTCGTTGGAGACAAAGGGACGAAAGCCAGATCTTCCGTGGTACCACCCAGTTTGCAGCGCCGAAAGGACGCTGCCGCTTTTTTGCCGGTTTAACGCACCGGGGACGCCGGCGTTCCTCACGCCGATGGCTCGGGGGCGGCTGTGATGCACCATACGCCGAAAGCCTTGCAGCCGAGGGGCTTTCTCTCTGGGGGCGGCGGTACAAAACTGACCCTGTCATAGCCGTTTGTGCGCTTCCGCCCGATGGGCGAAAGTTTTGATTTACCGGAATATTATAAGGCGTTAGATGGGGATTTGTCAAGACCTGAGGGGCGGGGCGACATAGAAAAAGAGGGCAGCTATCTGCCTGCGGATTTCGGTTAAGCAGGGATAAAGCCTTGATACAATTCCTAAACAACGCTATAATGACTATAAAGAAACAGATTGGGAACAGAGGAGATGACTATATGAAGTGTCCTTATTGCGGCAGGGAGATGGAACAGGGCGTTATACAGAGCACTTACGAGCTAAACTGGCAGAAAAAGCGGCGTTTGATGAACCGTTCCGACATGTATGAAGACGCGATATGCCTATCCCCAATGTCGTTCTGGAAGGGCTCGGCTGTTACCGCATGGCTGTGCCGGGACTGCAACAAAATAGTAATCGACTATTCCCCAAAAGCGGATGAACCCCAGGGGTGAATCATTTTATATTGACCCAACAGATAAGTTGATTCTTCGACATAAAAAAGCGAGATCCCACCAACCTACGGCTGGTGGGGTCTTTTTTGGTGCCGCTGACGGGAATCTACCCGCGGGCTAAAAAACCTGCCACCGGCAGCTTTTTTACGCACTGCGGTGCGCCGCCCTGTTCGATTCCCAGCTGTCATAGCCACAAAAAAGAACTCCACCAACCTACGGCTGGTGGAGTTCTTTTTTGTGGTGCCGCTGACGGGAATCGAACCCGTACGGTGTTGCCACCGAGGGATTTTAAGTCCCTTGCGTCTGCCTGTTCCGCCACAGCGGCGTGGTGATTTGGGATGAAACCTTTCCCATCTTACAATAGCGCAAAAAAAATGTCAAGGAAGCTGTTGCAAAATGCCGCCAGGAGCCGTTATATAGGGTAGGGACATTATCCCCCCCCCAAAAAAAGGGGGGTAAATAGTGGGAACTGTCAATGGCTGAGGCATCCCTTCCCTGCTATAATGGGAACGAAAGAGAAAACACTTTACAGGAGAGGAGAAAACAACATGTCTGAAGCGATCCGTTACACCGTTTTTTGTGTGCTGAGCTTCGTCACCTTTATTGCGTGGGGGATGATCACCCATGATTTTCGCGGAACGATTTGGTACTGGGCAGCGGGCGTACTGCTGGCCGGGCTTGCGGAGGTCTGGTTCCGGCAGATCAAAAAAATATCCAAAGAGAAAGCGCAGCCGTTTGGCTTTTTCCGATTCAGTCCGCTGATGATCTGTCTGATCGTTCGCTATCTCGGCTGGCTGTGCTGGGGAAACTGAACACAGAAAGGGGGAAACACCATGAAAAAATGGCTGCCTGCGCTTGTTCTTTTGGCCGCGGCCCTGGTGTACTTGGGGGCGATATTTTTCCCCATTACCGGGCTGCCGCACAGCCGGGCGGAAGCCCTGCAATGGGATGAGGACAGCCGGCCGATGACCGTGGAGGAAAGCGAGGCACTGGCCGAACAGCTGGCCAAGGTGAAATTCAATATCCGGGCCTCCGGCTCCACCACCCTGTATACGGAGCGCATCATCGTGTTCTTTGATGACCGGACGGCGCAGACCATCCTGTACTGCATGGAGGACGGCACGCTGTGGCTGACGGTGGGGAACCACAGGTACTGCGGAAAGGACGCGGGAGTGTATGGCTGGCTGCGGGAGATAACAGGGGAAAGCGAATAACAGAATAACAAAAGGAAAAGAGGAGCCGTGGGGTGCGGCTCCTCTTTTTGAGGGGTCAGGGTCTGTTATTTTGCTCGATGCGCTCCAAAAGCTCGGTCTGGCGCTCCATTTCTCTTTGGATCTCCCGCAGTGTTTCAAGGATATTGTTCAGAATGAGTTCTTCCATGATGATTCCTCTCTTGGTTTTTTCTTTTATGATACCATAAATCGCCAGCCGGTGCAATGCGGCGCTTGACTTTACGCCGCCGGTATGGGAAAATAGGTAGGCTAATATATTGGGATTTTATGCTTTTTCTTCATACTATCGTCACATTCCCCGGTTATAATGGGTGGGACGAGCATTCTCCCAAAGGAGGTCTACTACCTTGGATATACTCCATTCCCTTTATGATATCGTAAGCGGGCTGGGCAGCTTTTTGCTGATCCCCGTGTTCTTCTTTTTGCTGGGGCTGGCAAGCCGCGCGGGGATCCAGCGCTCCGGCCAGTGCGCGCTGGCGGTACTGGGCAGCACCGTAGCCATCCAGCTGCTCATCAGCACGCTGGGCGGCCAGCTGGTGACGCTGGTGAACACCATGATCGATACCTATTCCCTTTCCACCGGGGCGGCCAACCTGCACTGGCAGGCTGCGGCCGAGGTGACGCTGAACAGTGATATCCTGTACTGGGTGCTGCCGGGGGCCGTGCTGCTGAACCTGCTGATGCTGGCCTGCCGGGTGACTCGGGTGCTGAACATGGACCTGTGGAGCCTGTGGCAGGCAGCCTTTGCGGGGGTGCTGGCGCAGCAGCTGACCGGCGAGATGTGGTGCGGCCTGGCGGCCGCCCTGCTGATGGTGGTGCTGCAGATCATCCTGGCGGATGTCTTTACCGCGCCGGTGAGCCGGCTGACCGGGACTTCCCATATCACCTTTACCCAAAGCTTTGCCGTGGGGGCGGCCCCGCTGGCGTGGCTTTGCAATTTCCTTATCAACCTGATCCCCAGACTGCGGGACCGGCGTGTTTCGCTGGAGCAATCCCGCCGGGGGAACTTCCTGCTGGAGCCAAGCCTGTGGGGCCTGGTACTGGGCTTTATCATGGGTATGGCGGCCGGGCTGCCCCTCTACGACGCGGTCTCCTTTGCGCTGGTGGCGGCCGGGTGCCTGTTTGCCCTGCCCCGCCTGCTGCGGGTATTCGGACGCGCGGCGGCCTCGGTGCTGGAGCCGCTGGCGGCCAGAAAGACCTATCACGGCCGGCTGCCGCTGAATGTGGCGGTAAACGCCGTAGTGGGCACCGCCAATGCCACCACGCTGCTTTCCGCCATCATACTGGTACCGGTAACGGTGGCGCTGGCAGCGGTACTGCCGGGCAACCTGGTGCTGCCCCAGGGCGATGTGGCCATGCTGCTGTACCTGATGATCTTTGTGACGGCGATGAGCGGCGGCTGCCTGCTGCGCAGTTTGGTGACCGGACTCATCAGCGCCATTGCCATGCTGTATAGCGGCACGCTGCTGACCTATCTCTTTACAGCGGCGGCCAAGGCCATGGATGCGGCGACCTACGGCGCGGGGGAATTCAACACCCTGTGCAATACCGCCAATCCGCTGAGTTTGCTCTTTGTGGAAGGCGCGAGCTTTGGCATCGCGGGGATAGCGGCGCTGGCGGTGCTGGTGCTGGGGATCACCTTCCTGGCCGGGCGGCGGCTGCTCCGCATGACCCACCGGCTGGCGGCACAGCTGGCGGCTGCGGCAGCCGAGGAAACGCCCACCGAAGAAAACTGAATGGTAAAAAGAAAAGGCTCGCTGTGGTTTGCAGCGGGCCTTTTTTGTGGCTTTTGCGGGGAAGTGCGAGGCGCAGGATGGGGCCCGCAGGGCCGGCCGTCCCCCCAACGGGGGACGGCGGGAGGGGGCGAAGCCCCCCGCCCCGGCGAAGCCGGGGCGCCCTGCGGGCCCCGACCCCGGCCCCTGCTGAAACCTACCTCAACAGCAGGCGGGTACCCACCAGGCGTTCCCAGGTGCGGGGACCCACGATACCATCGGCGGTGAGGCCAAAGAGCCGCTGGAAGGCCTGCACGGCGTTTTCCGTCGCGGGGCCGTAGATGCCATCCACGGTGACACGGGGCAGCGGATAGGCGCGGGCCAGGGTGTTCAGGTACTCCTGCACCACCCGGACATTATCCCCGCGGCTGCCGCTTTTCAGCGGGGTGCCGGGGTAGGTAACGGCCAGACCGGTGGTTTGTGTAATCCCCAGGAAACGCTCATACAGGGCGTTCCAGGTAGCGGGACCAATGATGCCATCCACGGTGAGGCCCTGCATCTTTTGGAAAGTGCGCACAGCGTTTTCGGTGGCCGGGCCATAGGAACCATCGATGGTGATGGGTGGGATCTCATCATCGTACAGGGCAATAACCCGCAGGAAGTACTGGGCCAGGCGCACCGTTTCTCCGCTGCTGCCCCGGCGCAGGGTACCGCTGGGGCGCTCGGCCGGGAGGGGAATATCCCCCCC
This sequence comes from uncultured Clostridia bacterium, assembly GCA_937907305.1. GTDB lineage: Bacteria > Bacillota > Clostridia > Oscillospirales > Ruminococcaceae > Angelakisella. The sequence goes on from CALERQ010000119.1 coordinate 4,736, forward strand.
GCCCAGCTCCGCCAAACGCATGACCGCCACATAAATATAGGCGATCTTATTCCAGGTGGCGGGGCCGATGATGCCATCGGGGGTCAGATTGAAGATGCGCTGGAAAGCCTGCACAGAACGCTGCATTTCGGCATTGTAGGTGTCGCCGCCAGTGGTGCTGATGGCGGGAATGGCCGGATAATTGCGGCGGATGCGGTTGAGCCAGGTCCGGATGGTGCGGACATCCTCTCCCCTGCTGCCAATAGTAAGCGGCGAACCCGGATAGGAGGAAGTGATGCGGCGCTGCACCGTAGCGGTATCAATGACGATGTCATCGCCGTAGTAATAGCGCAGAATGCCCAGCGGCGTGTAGCCGTTATTGGCCAGGGCAACGGTGCCCCACTGGGAAAGTCCCCCGCAGGTGACGGTGGTGCCATTGCAGTACTGCGCAAAAATGGGATTGACCGCGCCGCGGCGGCGGATGTACTGGTCGAACAGTTCATCTACCAGGCGGCTGATATTGGTAAAGATATTGCGTCCATAGACGAAGTACTGGTCGTAGGCAGTATTATTGGTGATATTGAAATTGTAACCGCGGCTGGGGTACCATTCGGTAAAGATGCGGTTCTGGGCAAAGGTGATCTGCGCCAGGATATTGGCCCGCAGAGCGGCCTCCGGCCAGGTGGGGTATATCTCGCTGGAGGCGACATTCTTGATGTAATCCCGGAAGCTGACGGTGACATTGCGGGCGGAGGTATCATTGGGGGCCCCCAGGTGCACGGTGATGTATTCCGGCACATATACCTGCGAAGCGGCCCGGGGGCCGGTCAGCACCTCGGCGGCGCTGGTGGTACCGCTCTCCTCCGCCAGGTTGCGGGTGACGGGCGGGGCGGCGAGATCCTCACCATTGCCATTATCCCCATCCTCTCCGGCTGCCGCCAAAACCGGCACCGCGCGGGGCAGGGCCAGTTCCCGCGCATCGGGCGGGGCCGCCAGATCGGTGGTGGATGGCTCCGCTTCGGGCAAATTCGCGGTGGGGGCTGGTTCGGGCCGCAGGCCGCCCGCCGTTCCGGCGGGCACACGGGCTTCGCCCGTGTCGGCGGCTTCGCCGCCGGGCCTGCGGCCCGGCTCCGCCCCCTGCAGGGACCCAGGCGGCTGGGCGTCCTTCTGCGGGCTCTGGGCAAAGCGGCCGGGCTGCTCACTTTCCAGCGGATCCTCCGGCTCTCCAATGGTCTCCTCCGGCGTATTGGTTATGTTCTCCCCCTCCTCATAGGGAATCATCTCCACCATCTGCAGCGACTGCTGCCCGGCAAAGACCTGGATCCCGGTCAAACGCACCGGCACATAGCCCTCCGCCCGGATATCGGCGTGATAGATGCTGTACGGACGGCCGTCGTTGCCGGGGGTCTGGCTCCAGGAAAGGGGCGGAGCGGTGACACACAGCACACGGGTACGGCCGCTTTGGTCGGTTGTCAGGCGGGTATTGCGCCCGGTGATGGGATCGGTGACAAGAACACTGGCCCCCTGCACCGGCAGCGCGCTGCGGGCGGTGGAAAGCTGAAAAATAAGGGTGGCATCACAGATCATGGGTTTTCCTCCCTTTCGGCCTGCCCCAGGTCCCCAGGCGGGCGGGCGCCCCGGCGCGTGGGGAGGGCCGCCCGCAGAGAAGCGGAGGATCGGCCCGACCATAGCAGAGGGGTGCCCGCCCGGTTCTCCTGCGGGGAGCGGGCGGATCTAATAAAATGCGGTGTTCCATGCTATGCGGCAGCAAAACAAATTGCCAATGGTCCCTCTATCCTGTATAATGATGGTATCGACAAAAAGTGACAGGGGGCGAGAAAATGGTCATCCGGCGGTACCTGGCCATTGGCGCGGCAGCGCTGACTGTGGGGCTCGCGGTATTCCTGCGGGCAGGCGGTACGGCACTGGCCATTTTGCTGGGGCTTTGCCTTGCCCTGGGGCTTATCAAGTCCCTGCGCCCACTGTGGCGGCCCCTGCTGTGCGGGCTGCTGGCCGCGGCACTGGTTGGCGGGCTTTACACCTGGCGGTATGTCGCCGCAGAGCAGCTGACCGGCTGTGAATTGCCCTTCACCGGGACGGTGCTGGAGGTAAGCCCCTACACCGCCCACCGCAGTACCATCTATGCCCTGGTAGGCGGAGAGTACCATGTCATTGACCTGACTGCCTACCTGCCGGAGGAGGAAACTCCCTTGGCCGGGGAACGCATCGCCGGTACACTGACCGTTACCGGGGCGGAGAGCGAGGGAGACACTCTGCTGCTTTCCGGCGGGGTGGCGCTAAAGGCCCGGCAGCTGACCGCGGAGCCGGCGGCGGAGCGCTTTTCCCCTTTGGGGTGGCTGCTGCGGCTGCGCCGCCAAACCATCGAGCAGCTAAACACACTGGGTGAAGGCGAAAGCGCCGCTTTGGTCACCGCCATGCTGACAGCCGATACCGCCGACCTGCCGGCCGCACTGCGCACCGACCTTTCCGGGGCGGGCATCAGCCACCTGCTGGCAGTTTCGGGGCTGCACCTTTCCATCCTGCTGGCGGTATGCGGCAAGCTGGGCGACCTGCTGCTGTGGAGCCGTAAAAAGAAAGCCCTTTACAGTGGACTATGCTGCCTTACCATGATCATTTTGGCCGGATTTAGTGCCAGTCTGCTGCGTGCCGCCCTGATGGCCGGTTTGGCGCTGGGTGCGCCCCTGCGGGGCCGCCGGGGCGATGGCTTGACCGGACTGGGCTTCGCGGTAGCGGTCCTTCTGCTGTGCAACCCCGCCGCCGTGTGGGAGCTGAGCTTCCTGCTCTCCTGCGGGGCTACCTTGGGTATCCTGCTGCTGGCCCGGCCGCTGGGCCGCCTGTGGCCTACCACCCGCCGCAGCCGGTGGGGCAGCCTGCTGTGGGAAAGTGCCTGTGTTTCGCTGGCGGCGCAGCTGGGCACCCTGCCCATCGCGGTGCTCAGCTTCGGCTATCTGCCCGCGTACAGTCTGCTTAGCAACCTGCTGGTGCTGCCGCTGGTATACGGCGTCATGGTGTTCGCCTTTCTCACCCTTCCCTGCCTGCCGCTGGGTGTAGGGGCCTATCCCTTTACAGCGGCCCGGTGCTTTGCGGGCGGCATAGCTGCCCTGGCCCGCGGTATCGCCGGGCTGCCCGGCGCAGTGCTGCCCTGTGTGGCCCCCTGGCAATGGACTGTACCAATAATCTTTGCGGCAATGCTGCTGGCGGCCGTGTTGCTGCGCGCCAAACGGGCCCGGCTGCGTCTGCTGCTCCTGGGGTGCGCCGCCGGGGTGGTACTGCTGGGCAGTGCCCTGCCCCTACAAAATACCCTGACCCTGACCACCGATGCCGCCACCGGCAGCCTCTTAGTGCAAAAGAATGGCGAAAGCCTGCTGATCAGTGGGGTGCAGGATGGCTACGAGCTCCAGATGCTGGGGCGGTTTTTGCAGCGGTGCGGCAGCCCGCGCATCACGGTGTTGGTGCAGCCGGAGGAACAGCATGACCTTTCCGCCGAGCTGCGCCTTGCCCGCCTGCTGGAGCCGGAGCTGATGCTGTGCAGCGAGGAAACGGCGCTTTTGGGCGAAGGGCAGCTCCCGGAAAGCATCATCCTGCTGCCTAATTATGATACAGTTCGTAATATATTGTCGGATTATACACTTTATAGCCTGGACGGCGTGGGAACGGTATTGCAATTCGGCGCGCAAAAAGTGCTGAAATGTTGGGCAGGCTATGATATAATAACCGCAGAGGACATCCCCGCCGATATCTCCGCCGTGATAGATCGGGAGGGCCGCCTGTGGCTGGCCCCCGGCTGCCACTGGTGGCTGTACCGGGGCGGGGAGCTGACCATCACCCTGCCAAAGGAGGACGCTGCCCTGTGATCTTTCCCAATCTGCGCGCGCTGGATACCCATATCAAGGCCGGAGCCCTGCTGCCGGTCTACCTGCTGTACGGTGAGGAAAACCGGCAGATCGAAGCGGCGCGGGACCGGCTGGTGAAAACCATTGTACCGGAGGGAGACAGCATGAACTTGCTGCGCTGCGACGGCAGCGGCGGCGAGGTGGACTGGGACGGCATCGCCGACCTGCTGTGGTCGATGAGCTTTACCCCCGGGCGCAAGTGCGCCGTGGTAGATGACCTGAATCCCTCCGGACTGGGCAGTACCGGTATGAACAAGCTCTCGGAGCTGATGGCCCAACCGATGGAGGACGGGGTGCTGATCCTGACGGTGCGGGGCAGCGCCAAACAATTTGCCAAAAAGGAGGCGGCAGCCACCAAGCTGCTGAACCTGTGCGATAAAGCGGGCGGCGTGTGCCGCTTTGCCGCCATGACCCGCGGCGATGTAGGGAAATTTGCGCGGCAGACCGCGCTGCGGCTGGGCTGCGTACTGGAGCCGGAGGAAGCCGCCCTGCTGGCGGATTATTGCAATCTGGACAGCCTGCGGCTGCGGCAGGAGGTGGAAAAGCTGGCGGCCTACCACGGCTACACCGGCAAGATCCTCAAAGAGGACATCGAGGCGCTGGTGGCCCCCACCGTGGATGCGAATGTATTCCAGCTGGGGGATAAGGTACTGCGCGGCGATTTTAACGGGGCCATGGCAATCGTAGATGACCTGCTCTTTTTACAGGAGCGGCCGGAAAGCATCCTGACCATTCTTACCATGTCCTTTGTGGATTACTACCGGGCAGCAGCGGTGCGCCGGGCCGGGGTAGCGGAGGCCACTGCCCGCAAGGAGCTGGGCTACGGCGGCAGCTACCGCTTTACCAAGGCGCTGGAACAGTGCGGCCGGCTGAGCCGCCCCGCATTGGAAGGCTCGCTGGAGATCCTGGCGGATGCCGATGCCCGCATGAAGCAAAGTGCCGCCGATGGACGCACCGTACTGGAGGTCACCATTCTGCGGCTCATCGAGCTGCTGCGGAGGGAACAGGCATGAAGCGTCGGTTGAAGTATCCTCTTATCGTGGAGGGAAAATACGATAAAGCGACCCTCAGCAATCTGGTGGAGGGGGAGATCCTCCTCACCGATGGCTTTCGCATCTACAAGAATAAAGAAATGCTTTCACTCCTCCGGCAGCTGGCCCAAAAGGGCCCGGTGGCCGTGCTGACCGACAGCGACCGGGCGGGCTTTGCCATCCGGGGGCATCTGGCCGGGGCCATCCCGCCGGAACGGCTGATCCAGGTCTATATCCCTGAAATATACGGCAAGGAGCGCCGCAAAGCCACCCCCAGTGCCGAGGGCAAACTGGGGGTAGAGGGCATACCGCCCGAAATATTGCTGGGCATTTTGGAACAAGCCGGGCTGCTGGAGGATAGCGAAGCCCCCTGCCCTGCCGCCATTACCAAGGCCGACCTGTACCGGCTGGGGCTGAGCGGCGGGCCGGGCAGCGCCGAAAAGCGCCGGGCCCTGTGCCATAGGCTCAATTTACCGCAGGGGCTGAGCGCCAACGCCCTGCCGGGCGTGCTGGCCCGGCTGGTAAGCCTGGAGGAACTGGAAGTGCTTGCGGCGGATCTGTAACGCTCCCGCGGTCAATTGACTTTTGAATTCGCGCGGGAACCCGGTTCGGGGCGCCCCGGAGCCAGGTCCCCGCGCCCACCATACCAAGGAAAGGAGGCTGCCGCCATGCAGCTTGCATCGCTGGGATTTTTGTTCGTATTGCTGCCGGTTGGCGGCCTCATCTACTATTTCCTGCGTGGAGCCGGCCGGCGATGGTTCCTGCTGGGGTATTCCCTGCTCTTCGTGGGGCTGCTTTCCCCACTGTGCCTGCTGTTGCTGCTGGCTGTCATGGTCCCGGATTACCTGCTGGCCCGGTATATCGCCATGGCCCACCCGCGGGCCCGGGCCATCCTGCTGGGCTGCGTCATCAAGGACATCACCCTGGCGGTGGTCTGCTCCGTCCTTACCGAACTGGATAAACTCATCCTCCCGGTAGGCATCTCTATCGCGGCCTTCACCTCGGTGGGCTACCTCATCGACCTGTACCACAGCGAATGTGACCCCATCGATGATCCCATCCGCTACGGGGTATTCTGCAGCTTTTTCGGCAAGCTGTATATCGGCCCCATCGTTTCGGCGCAGCAGTTCGTCCCCCAGCTGGATGATCCCCAAATGACCGCCGAGGGCATTACCCGGGGAATGGTACAGTATTTGCGGGGGCTCGCCAAGATCGTCATTCTGGCCGGCTCTCTGCAGGAGCTCATTATCCAGTGGGAAACACTGCTTTCGCTGGAGGTCACCATCCTGGGCACCTGGCTGCATGTCTTGTGCTACATCTTCTACATCTACTTTACCCTTTCCGGTTACAGCGATATGGCCCGGGGCACCGGCGCCATCTTCGGGCTGGATCTGCCGGAAAATTTCCATCACCCGCTGCAAAGCTCCTCGGTAGCGGATTTCTTCGGACGGTTTAATATCTCCGCCAATCGCTTTGTGCGCAAATATGTTTACCAGGCGCTGGGCGCGGAGGATAACGGTCCCCTTTCCACCTCGGTCAATATCCTGCTCATCACCATGCTGATGGGCCTGTGGTATGGCATCAACCTCAATTATCTGGTGTGGGGCGCCTTTCTGGGCCTGTTCATCATCTTCGAGGTGCTGTATATCGAGCGTCATGTGGAAAAAATCCCACCCTACCTGTGCCGGATGTATACTTTTATCGCCATCCTTATTTCCTTCTGCTGGTACTGCGGCGATAGCCTGGCGGCTTCGGCTGCCTCCCTGCGGGTGATGCTGGGTCTGGGCGGAGCCGCTGCCGCCAACCAAAGCTGCCTGTACCTGCTGCAGACCCACTGGCTATTGCTGGCCGCCAGCGTGTTCCTGTGCAGCGGCGCGGTAAGCCCGCTGCTGGCCCGCTTTACCCGGCGCTGGCCCACCGCCGCCCACACCGCCACCCTGGTGTGGAACCTCATCCTGTTGGCCACTTCGCTGGCCTTCCTGCTGTAAAGGGGCGCTGCCGCACCTGTTCTTCCGGAAAGTCCCTGCAGGGGGCAGAGGCGGGCCGCAGGCCGCCCGCCGGAACGGCGGGCACACGGGCATCGCCCGTGTCGGCGGCTTCGCCGCCGGGCCCGCGGCCCGCGCTCTCCCCCTGCAGGAACCAATCCCACTCTACCAAAAAGGAGGCTGCCGCCAAAATGAAACGCTATCGCATCATTGCCCTCATTTATGCCGTGCTGCTGTTCGGCGGCCTGCTGGGCAGCCTGTTCCTTACCGGGCACTTCACCGGAGATTATACAGCCGCAGAAGGTACCCCGGGTGCGCGAACTGAAACCGCCCTGCGGCAGAACCTGCCGCTGCGGGATGCCCTAAAGCGCTGGAAAACCACCCTGCTGATGCTGGGCGGTGTGCAGGAGCTGGATGGTATCTACTTTACCGGGGAGGGTCTCATTGAAAATTTGACCGTGACCGATGAAACATTGGGAGAAAAAAACCTTGCTGCCCTGCAGGACTACTGCCGGGAAGCGGAGCCCTACGCTGTGCTGCTGCCCAGTGCCTGTGCCATCAGCAGCCAATTGCTGCCGGAAGCCGCCCTGCTTTTTGATCAGGAGACCTGGCTGCAAAACGCCGCCGCGGCGCTCTCTCCCCTGTGCCGGGAGGTGCTGAACGCTTACCCACTTCTGGAAGAACATGGAAATAACAGGTTGTTCTATCGTACTGATTCCCGGCCTACCCAGCTGACCGGCTACCTGCTGTATCAGGCACTGGGCTCGGCCTTGGATTATTTTCCCTATACGAAGGACAGCTTTAGCAATACACCGCTGCGGTACGACTGCACCGGCAGCCTGTATGCCCGCTGGAGCTACGATAAAGTCCGGGCTGATGTAGTAACGGCACTGCTGCCGCTGGAGGACAGCCGCAGCTACACCGTCACCCACACCGCCGCCGATGGCACTGTGACCCGTTGGGATACCCTGTACCCGCTGGAAGGCACCGCGGGGATGGATTGTATTTTGGGCGGGCCGGCTGCTACCATTACCGTAACGGCTGAAGGCAGCATTCCCCGCAGCTTGCTGGTTCTGGGGGATGAGAATGCCCTGTGTGTGATCCCCTACCTGGCGCTGCACTATGACCGCATCACCTATATGGATGTGACCCGATGCAGCGAGGAGCAGCTGGCTGCCCTCGCTGGGGCGGAGTATAAGCGTACCCTGCTGCTGTATGGCGCGCCTACCCTGCTGAACACCGACCTAACCACCGAGTTGGCCACTCTGACCCAAAGCTGAATGCCCGGAATCAACTTGCCCCGCACCCTTACGGATGCGGGGATTTTATTTTGTGCAGGGGCCGGGCCAGGGCGCCCCGCGCGGCGGCGAAGCCGCCTGGCCGGAGGGGCGGTAAAACCGCCCCTCCGGCTCCCCGCCTGCGGCGGGGGCGCGGGGCGCCCGAACCGGCCTTGTTCGCGAACAAATGTTTCACGTGAAACATTTTGCCCCGGAAAAAAAGAAACCCGGAGCCTGCAAAAGCTCCGGGGAATGGGCAGTTATTTGTGGTACTTGGCGCCGGCATTGATGGAGCAGGCACGGTAGAGCTGCTCGCAGAGAAGCACCCGGGCCAGCTGGTGCGGAAAGGTGAGCCGGGAAAAGCTGATCTTCCGGGCGGCGGCCGCCTTTACCTGGGGGGAAAGGCCAAAGCTGCCGCCGATGATAAAGCTCAGGCAGCCGCTTTTTTGGGCGGAGAAGGAGATGAGCTGCGCCAGCTGCGGCGAGGAAAGCATCTCCCCCTCAATACACAAGGGGAAAATGAGGCCGGCGGCTTTTTTGAGGATACGGTTTCCCTCTTCCTCCAGGCCGCGGGCAATTTCGGCTTCGGAGGGATTATCGGGCAAGCGATATTCCTCCAGCTCGATGATCTCGAAGCGGCAGTAGGCACCCAGGCGCTTTTGGTACTCGGCGATGCCCTGCCGCATCCAGTCCTCCTTCACCTTGCCGATGGCAATTATTTGAATTTTTAGCATAATATTCTCTCCTCACGAGTGGGCTACCGCTGGAGCTGTCCATTCCCACGTTTTGGGTATCGGGCAATGCCCTTGACCTTCGCCGTCCCGCATTCATCTCAAAAACGAATCATGGTCTTACAGATGCTCCATAAGGTGACGCGGACGGTTGGCGGCAACGGAGGGGCGGCTGCCCTAATGCTTCGACGATGCTCTGCCGCATCCATTCCTCCTTCACCTTGTCAATGGCAATTATTTGAATTTTTAGCATAATATTCTCTCCTCACGAGTGGGCTGCCGCTGGAGCTGTCCATTCCCATGTTTTGGGTATCGGGCAATGCCATTGAACTTCGCCGTCCCGCATTCATCTCAAAAACGAATCATGGTCTTACAGATGCTCCATAGGGTGACGCAGACGGTTGGCGGTATCAGCATACTGTTTTCTCCTCAGAAGCGGATCATCTGGCCGGGGCAATCCCGCGGGGCGATCCACAGGCGGTAGTCCCGGTCCGGCAGCATCCCCGCGGCGGAAAGGGCCGCTTCGGTATTGCCGCGGGCGAGGGCGGGGGTATTGCTTTCCCGGCTGAGATGCGCCAGCACAAAGTGGGAAGTCCCGCATTTGGCCAGTTCCGTTACGGTGCGGGCCGCTTCGGCATTGGAAAGGTGGCCGTATTCTGAGCGGATGCGCTGTTTAAGATAGTAGGGATAGCCGCAATTGAGCAGGACGGAGTCCTCATAATTGGACTCCAGCACGGCGAGGTGGCAGCCCCGCAGGTGCTCCCACACCGTGGGGGTAACAAGGCCCAAGTCGGTAGCGAAGCCGATGGTGCGGTGGCCTGCCGTGATGCGGAAACCGCAGGAATCGGGGGCATCGTGCTGGGTGGCGAAGGGCTGCACCTGCATCCCGGCCACCTCCTGTATCTCCTCCAACGGCAGGAGACGGGTGGTGGACTCCACCATCGCTGCCAGGCGTTCCAGCGTGCCGGCGGTGGCATAGACCGGGAGCCTGAGCTGCTTGGCCAGCACCCGCAGCCCGGCCACATGGTCGGCGTGATCGTGGGTGATGAGGATACCGCGCAGGCCGGCGGGGTCGATGCCGGCCTCACACAGCGCCGTACGGATGCGGCGGGCGGAGATGCCTGCATCGATGAGCAGGCCGCCCTGGCCTTCGCCGGCGGAAAGATAGTAGCTATTGCCGCTGCTGCCGCTGGAAAGCGGATAAAATGTTACCATGCTGTCACCTCGGGGGATGGGTAGAATGAGGGCGGCGCGCCCCGCCGGACGGCGGAGGGGCGGCCGGGGGCTTGGGGCCGGCACGAGCCGGAAAGGCGGGGCGCGCCGCCCGGGGGCTCCCGGCCAAAAGAAGGGGCCGGAGCAGAACAGTACTCCGGCCCGGCGAAAATAAACTTACGGTTTTAGGCCTGCTCGGAAAGGGGCTGATCCGGCAGGGTGATATAGTGGAGATCGGCGCCGATACAGGCAAATTTTTCCACCACATTCTCGTACCCACGCTCGATATGCAGGGTATCTTCGATCTCGGTGGTGCCCTTGGCCATCAGTCCGGCGATGATGACCGCCGCGCCGCCGCGCAGATCGCACGCTTTGACCGGCGCGCCCTGCAGGCCCTTCACTCCTTCGATGACGGCGACCTTACCATCCACGGTGATACGGGCGCCCATGCGCACCAGCTGCTCGGTATAGCGGAAGCGGTTATCCCACACGCCCTCGGTGATGATGCTTGTCCCCTCGGCGCAGGTGAGCATGGCAGCCATTTGGGGCTGCATATCGGTGGGGAAGCCGGGATGCGGCATGGTTTTGAGATTGATGCGGCGAAGTGCCCCGGTACGGACGACCCGGACCCAGTCATCTCCCTCGGTGATGGTGGCACCGGCCTCCCGCAGCTTGGCGGTAATGGGCTCCAGGTGCTTGGGGATAACATTCTTAACGAGGACATCCCCGCCGACAGCCGCAGCAGCAGCCATATAGGTACCGGCTTCGATCTGATCGGGGATGATGCTGTAATCGGTGCCGTGCAGCACATCCACCCCGCGGATCTTGATGACATCAGTACCGGCGCCGCGGATATCGGCACCCATGGAATTGAGGAAGTTAGCAAGGTCTACAATGTGGGGCTCTTTGGCGACATTCTCCAGCACGGTCATGCCGCTGGCCTTAACGGCGGCCAGCATGACATTGATGGTGGCACCAACCGAAACCTGATCGAAGTAGATGTGCGCGCCTTGCAGGCCCTCGGTATCAGCGTAGATGAGGCCGTTTTCGATGCGGATCTCGGCACCCAGAAGCTCAAAGCCCTTGATGTGCTGATCAATGGGGCGAACACCGAAATTGCACCCGCCGGGCATGGAAACGCATGCCTGGCCAAAGCGCCCCAACAGCGAGCCAATGAAATAGTAGCTGGCACGCATGTGCTTGGAGAGCTCGTAGGGGACGGTGGATTCGGTGAGGGTGGAGGTATCGATCATGGCCGAGGTGCGGCTGAGCTTTTCTACTGTGGCGCCCATGGCGCGCAGCATGCTGAACAGCAGCTCGGTATCGTGGATGTCGGGGACATTTTCCAGCACGCAGCGGCCGCGGGCCAGCACGGTGGCGGGAATAATGGCAACGGCGGCATTTTTTGCGCCGCCGGCGGAAACTTCTCCGTAGAGCTGTTCCGCACCGTTGACAATGAGTTTCTTCATTGGGCGATCCTCGTTATTTTCTATATTTTTGATATCATGCATTCTATGAAAATGACAGCATACTGACGCTGTAATCCGATGATAGTATAGCACATCCGGCAGCAAAATAAAAGCCGTAATGATAGAAAATCCTTCAAAATAAAAAATTCTTCCGGCGGGGAAATATTTTTGCCGGAAGGACAGAAAAGCCGCCCCGATATGTATCAGTACAAATCGGGGCGGCTGAGGGGAATTCTGGTTATATCAGTCTTTGTGTCCAATACTGCGGATAAGCTGAACAGCCAAGGCAATAACAGCTGCTACAACTGCCAAAATGTAAGCTCTTGCTTCCATAGAAAAACCTCTTTTGCAAATCAAACCGTCAAAATTACTTTCCTATCAGTTTAAGCAAGCCAGTTCGGATAAACCTATTACGACGGAATGATAGCATCTTAGAGTAAAAAAAGACGCAATTCTATGTAAAACATTCGTAAAGCTGTGCGCCTAAGCGGCTGTCCGTTGATTCAGCCCCTGTTGCCGTAATCCCGGATGAGGTGGATGGCCAGCAAAACAATAGCGGCCACGATAGCGATGATATAAACTCGATCCACAGGAAAGCCTCCTTTTTTCGCACGCCAGGCCGCGACAGGGCCCGGAGGGATGGTTTGGCGGTATGATAGCACTGCCGGGCGGCCGGTGAAATGGCGAAAGAAAAAACTTTTTGTAAAAATTCCGTGACCTGCCCCTGAAAGTATTTTAACGCAAAAAGAGCAGGGCATACACCCTGCTCTTTTTACCCTTATGTGTGACAAAAGAGAAAAAAGCTGTAAATCAGCCCTTCTTGCCGTAATCGCGGATCAGATTGAGAGCCAGCAGAACGACAGCAGCCACGATGGCGATGATGTAAGTAACACCCATGATAAAATCCTCCTCAATATCTCTTACAGTTTGCGGGTTTGAAACCCTGTGAAGATATATTAACACAGTATTAACATATTGTCATCCTTTTTTATTCAAAAATATGCCGAAAATACGGTCGAATCTTTGACGAATCCGTCAAAATGCGTAAATAAGCTGCAAATTTTATTGAATAATATAAATTTTGAATTAACATCCTGCATTTTGATGTTAACGGGAATTTATGCAATGATTCCTGCAAAAGCATCTTGAAAGGCCCCAAAAAATCGGGTATAATCTACGCGAAAAATGGCCCCTTGGTCCACGGGGCGGCAAATTGGGTGAATGGGACGGCTTTTGGCCGAAGGCAGGCTGACGCCCGATGAAGGCGGGCTGACGCCTGTCGAGGGCAAAAACCGTTCCAGGCCCCGATTGGCCGTCCCCGGCACAAGGGGCCTGGAAAGAGCGCCCATATAAAGGAGGAAACACCATGGCCATGAATACCGACAATGCGCTGCGGCGCAGCGTGATTTATGAAGTATATGTACGCAGCCACACACCGGAAGGGGCCTTTAAGGCGATAGAGCCTGACCTGGACCGGATAGCCGCGCTGGGAGTGGATATTGTATGGTTTATGCCTATCCACCCCATTGGGAAGCTGAACAAAAAAGGAAGCCTGGGCTGCCCCTATGCTAACCGGGATTACCGTACCGTAAACCCGGAATACGGCACACTGGAGGACTTTCTGCATCTGGTAGAGGAGATCCATAAGCGGGGCATGAAGTGTATCATTGATGTGGTGTATAACCACACTTCGCCCGATTCCACTCTGGTGAAGGAGCACCCGGACTACTTCTACTATAAGCCGGATGGCTGCCGCGGCAACAAGGTAGGCGACTGGACCGATGTGGTAGACCTGAACTATGAAAACCGCGCGCTGTGGCAGTATCAGATCGATTCGTTGTGCTATTTGGCCCAATATGTGGATGGATTCCGGTGCGATGTCGCCAGCACCGTGCCGGTGGCCTTTTGGCAGGAGGCACGCCGGGCTGTGGAGCGGGTACGGCCGGGGGCCATCTGGCTGGGAGAAAGCGTACACCTGGCACACATTCAGGCGTTCCGGGAAATGGGCTTTTACGCCGCGACCGATACGGAGCTGTTCACGGCTTTCGATATTCTGTACCCCTATGACCTGTGGCCGCTGTACGAGGGGGTAACTGAGGGACGGCTGCCGCTTTCCCAGTGGTTTGATGCCGTGGATTACCAGGAGGTGAGCTTTGAGAGCGGATACAATAAACTGCGCTGCCTGGAAAACCACGATACCAGCCGCGCGGCGGATCGCTTTCCGGAGCGGAAAAAGCTGCTGGCCTGGACTGCACTGAATTACTTTATGAAGGGTACCACGCTGCTGTACGCCGGGCAGGAGGTATGTGAAAAGCACACGCCCTCCCTCTTTGAAAAGGAGCCGGTGGACTGGAACGGCGGAGAGGATATCAGCGACTATTTGGCCAAGCTCGCGGCCATCAAGAAGAAGCTGCCCACCGATGAACTGTTCCGCATTGGGGCAGATGACACACAGGGCATTGTAACCGCCAGCTATATAGGGCCTGCCGCGCGGGCCGTGGGTATCTTCCCATTGGAGGGAAAAGGCGGCACCGTAGCCGTACCCCTGCCGGATGGCACCTATACCGATGCCCTGAGCGACGAAGCAGTAACAGTAGCCGATGGTAAGCTGACCATCGGGGAAGAAACGGTCATTCTGTTGGGATAAAGATAGAGAAGCAAGAGGCCCCTGTCGATCTGATGGCAGGGGTCTCTTTTTGCCGCCGGGGAATTTTTTAATAAAATGATGTCACAAAGTACGAAGATAAATCGTTTATAGAGGTGTAAAGGCCAAAACCGATTGCGCCGACGGCCATTCTTGTGGTACCATCAAGAAAAAAGCCAAAAGGGGAAAACATATGCTGCCTGTATTTATCATGGCAATAGAAAATGACGATGACCGGACATTTGTGGCGGAGCTGTATACCCGCTGCCAGCCGGCCATGCTGCGGCGCGCGCTTTCTATCCTGAAAAGCGAGAGCGATGCGGAGGAGGCCGTGCACGAGGCTATCCTGAAGGTGATACGGCACCTGGAAAAGGTGCGGATGATCCCGCGGGATGAGGTGCTGTACTACCTGGTGACGGTGACTGAGACTGCCAGTATAGACCTATACCGCAAAAAACAGCGGGAAAGCCGGGCAACCATTGGGAGCGAAAATGACTGGGCGGAACACCTGGCCGATGACAATACCGCGGAGCAGGCCATGCTGCGGCTGGAGCAGCGGGAGCTGCTGGAACGGTGCCTGGCGCATCTGCCGCAGCGGGAGATAGACCTGCTGAACTACTATTACATACTGGAGCTGCCGTATAAGGAGATAGCCCGGCTGACCGGACTGACCGCGGAAAACGCGAGAATGATCGTATGCCGGGCCAAGAAAAAGGTGCTGGCAGCCTACCATGAGAAGGGAGGAAGAACCGATGAGTAAATATCCCCTGGACCAGAACGATATGCAGGAGCAGTATGAGGATCTGCTCATCAGGGCGGCGCTGAAGGAACACGCCCGCAAGGAAAGCGCGCGGCTGGAACAGGAAGCGGCCGGGGAAGTGACCACTCCTCCGGCGGAGGATAATGTCATCCGGGCGGCCTTCCGCCGGGTGACCTGGGAGGAAGCCCGAGACACGGTGCTGTATGGGGCCAAAAAGGCGGTGAGCTGTGTGGCGGTGGTCTTCCTGGCGATAGCGGTGGCGGCCACCACCACCTTTGCCCTTTCCCCAGTGGAGAAAAAGCAGAGCATCCTGGAGCGGGTACTGTATACCATTCGCTACTACACCGAAAAATGGACCAGCCACGGCGGTACACGGGTAGAATATCCCCACTTCTACTATGAGGACTTTGAGTACATCGAGGCGCCGAATGAGGAAACGCGGGAGGCGCTGGAAATATGGGCAAGCTTCCGCAATGTCACTAATTTTAATGACGGTGCCAATATCAGCATCTCGCACCTGCTGCAGATGATGTTCTACTACTGCGACGCCTACGGGCTGGAATACCCTTATGTTGATGCCTCCACCAAATGGGTGCAGCGGGAAGCCCTGCTGGAATTCGGGGCGTACTTCTTCGGCGTCACACAGGAGGACCTGGACCGGCAGGTAAAGATGCAGCCGCTGTATTATGATGCCCAGCGGGACGCCTACTGCGACCTAAACTATGATTATTCATATAAATTTGCCGAGATCAACGCGACGGAAAAGGTGGGACTGATCCGCTATACTGAAAATGAGGACGGCACCCTCACCCTGGAGGTGGTCACCAAATCTATGGACAGCTGGGAGGGCTACTGCAACTACCCCACCCTGCTTACGGTGGATTTTAGCGCCGGGCACCCGGTGTTCCGCTCAGCGGTCGTCGCTGACCTGACACAGTACTGGGAATCCCCGCCGGAGCCGGAACCCCCGTTCTGATAAAAATTCTTCCCCCAAAGCGGCAAGCCATGGGGGAAGTTTTTTGTCTATAGTTTCAGCTTTCGGCGGAGGCGAACAGCGCCGTACAGACGGTGCGGGCTTCCTCGCGGCTGCTGACAGAGATGCGGTAATAAGCATCGCCATATTCGAAGAAGGCGTAACCGCTTGGCTCGTAGGTATGCGGGTAAACGATCACATCGTAGTACACCGGCACAGGGAAATCGGTCCACAAATCAGTATCGGTATACTGGCCGGAACCCTCCGACGGGTCCCGGTGATAGCGCCCCATGTATTCTTCAAGGGTCAAGCTGTTCTTGTAGAAATCGATCTGATAGACGGTGTGGTTCTTTTTTCCCCAGTCATAGTAGCAGGTGATATACTCCGGGTTTTCCGGTTCATCCTTGGGGTATTTCAGCCAATAGTCATGGCTGCTCCAGTCCCTGGCGTTTTCCATATGCAGCAGCCCGGTTTTCCCGCACTTTTCTTCGACCTTTGCCATGGTGCCGTAGGTGCGCAGGCAATAGTCATCCGTATCGTGATAGTAATACCGGAATGCCCGGAACCCGGCATAGCACCCTGCCGCAATAACTGCCGCCAATAGAATATAGCCGTACTTTTTGAGAAATTTCTTCATGTTATCCTCCCTGAATGTCCTGTGGTTACTATCTTACACTACTGTAAACGAATGAGGAAGGGAAAGTGTGACAAAAAGGGAGAAAAAATTTTATCCCAGGGAAGAAAAACAGTCCGGGCAAGGAGGCTCTGCCCGGACTGTCTTTCTTTTTTTATTCCATTTCTCCAAATCCGGCACGGACGACCTGTGCCAGCGCTTCAGCAGCTTCGGCTTCATCCTCTCCCGCGGCGGAAATGATGATCTCATCCCCGCGGACAAAGGCGCCGCTCATGAGCATGATGATGGATTTGGCGTTGACAGGATCTTCCCCCGGACGCCCCACAGTGATGCGGGAGCGAAACTGCTTGGCCCGGGCGACGAACTCCGCGGCCGGGCGGGCATGCAGACCGGTGGGATTGATGACTTCCCCAGTGGGATAGCGGATGACCTCGGCGCCGTTATTACAGATCATAGGCGCATTAGGGCTGATTTGAGATGCGTAGGCATCCAATGTGGCGTATTCCCGCCCCGTACACACGGTGAACCCTATCCCCTGCCGTTGCAGGGCCGCAATGGCCCGTAGCGCTCGGGGAGTGATTTCCTTGTAGTCATTGAGCAGCGTACCATCCAAATCGGACACCACCAACCGGATCTCCTGCGGCGCGGTCAGCTCCGTGATGAATGGACGGCTCACTGGATGGGGCGGCGGCGCAGCCGGACAAAGGTACGGTAGCGATCTCCGCGGGTGTAGGCCTTGGCATACTCCACGGCCTCGCCTTTTTTATTGCGGATCACACGCTGATTCTGGAACAAGGGCGAGCCTGCCGGTATTTGCAGCAGGGCAGCCTGATAGGCATCCGCCACGCAGACTTCCCAAATCTCTTCACCATTATCCAGGTCGATCCCGGCCTTCTGCATTTCGGCATACAGGGAGGCGGTGGTAAAATCGATCTCTTTCCAGGGGAGCTTTTCGTAGGAAGAACGGGTAAGATAGGAGGTGCCCAGCTGGATTGGTTCGCCATCGGAATAGCGGACGCGCTGAATCTTGAGCACTTCTTCCCGGCCGATGCCCAGCATCTCCTGCACCTCTTCATCCGGAATGACAAGCTCTGCCGCGATGAGCAGGGAGGAAACGGCGCCGCCGCGCTGCTTGGCGTCTTCGTAGAAGCCCTGCAGCAGTGCGGTACATTCGGCATAGCTGTTATTGGCCACAAAGGTGCCGCGGCCCTGCTGCTTGACAAGATAGCCCTCGTGCTGGAGCTCATTGATCGCGGTGCGGATGGTGGTACGGCTGACACCGAACATGACCTCCAGCTCGGCCTCGGTGGGCAGAGGGTCACCCGGTTTCAGGCTCTGTCGGCCGATAATGTCGATAAGACCTTCTTTTACTTTAT
>CALERQ010000120.1 GCA_937907305.1 uncultured Clostridia bacterium
CGGAATTTCCACCCATCCGTTATAGTCCATTCTGTGGCAATCAAACCGCCGGTAGCGGAAAGCCTCTCCCCGCCGCAAATAGTGCAGCACCTCCTCCGCAAAGCGCTCAGCGTGGACATTTCCGCCCGGAGCCGCCAGCCGTTCCTGCGTTCTCAGCTCCCCTGGCAGGAAGAAATCATCCATGTGTACCACGGCGCCGCCCAGAGCCACCGCCAGCTCCTCTGCCAAGGTTGTTTTTCCCGCCGCCGCCCGGCCATCCATGGCAATGACACCGCAACAAACCGGCTTTACTTTTTGATAGGCTTCTATGATCCGTTCCGCCTTCTGTGTCATGAGATCCACTCTCCTTCCCCGTTATCATACCACATCCCGTCCCCAGTGACAAATCCTTTGTGGCTTCTTTGCCTTTGCATTGATTGTTTGGCGCTGCCGTGCTATAATAGATAGCGATTTCCAAAACCATCTTAAAAAGGAAGCGGAAAATGAATCACAGAATCGTACTTTCCACCACCGGAATGGTGCTGTATATTGAAGCCGCCATGATGCTCATTCCCCTGCTCATTGCCATGGGCTTCAATGAGCACAAACAGGCACTGGCATTTTTGGCTGCCATTCTCATTGCCGCAGGAGCTGGCTTCCTGCTGCGGCGGGTCGCACCCCCTCAGCGTCAAGATATCTTCTCCAAGGAAGGCTTTGTTATTGTGGCCATGGCCTGGCTGGCGCTTTCCCTGGTGGGCGCGTTGCCTTTTACCATCAGCGGTGCCATTCCCCATTATATCGATGCACTGTTTGAAACGGTGAGCGGCTTTACCACCACCGGTGCCACCCTGCTGCAGGATGTCGAGGCCCTTAGCTACTCCATGCAGTTCTGGCGCTGCTTCACCCACTGGATCGGCGGTATGGGTATCCTGGTGTTCGTCACCATCATCTCGGCCAAGGCTCCCGACCGCACCATGCACATCCTGCGGGCGGAAATGCCCGGCCCCACCATGGATAAGATCGTCCCCAAGGCCCGGGACGGCGTCAAGATCCTGTATCTCATCTATATCGTACTTACCCTGTTGGAATTTGCGGCGTTCCTGCTGGCTGGCATGCCTATCTATGATGCCATCATCCACGCCATGAGCACCGCCGGTACCGGCGGCTTTGGCATGCTGAACAGCAGCATGGCCGGTTACACCCCCATCTGCCAGTGGATCGTTGCCTTCTTTATGGTGCTGTTTGCCATCAATTTTAACCTGTTCTTTCTTATTATTATGGGCCAGTGGCGCACCGCGCTGCGCAGTCATGAGCTCCTGTGCTTTCTTTCTATCATTGTGGTAGCTTCCGGTATCATCGCCTTTAATATCGCCCCTATGTACGGCACGAGCGATGCCATCCGGCATTCCTTCTTCCAGGTAGCCGCCATCATTTCCACTACCGGTTTCGCTACCGCAGATTATACCACATGGCCAGCTCTCAGTCAGGGAATCATCTTTGTGCTCCTGTTCCTTGGCGGCTGCTCCGGTTCCACAGCCGGCGGCCTGAAAATCAGCCGGGTCATGCTGCTGGCACAGTCCATCCGCCGGGAGATGCAGCATGTGCTGCACCCCCGTTCCACCCGGGTCGTCCGCTTTGAGAATAAAAAGGTGGATGAAGCGGTTATCAGCAGCTGCAATACCTACTTTACCCTGTATATTGTCTGTATTGCGGTTATTTTCCTGCTCATCTGCTGGGAGCCCTTCGGCTTGGCCACCAATCTCTCTGCTACCATCAGTTGCTTTAATAATGTCGGCCCCGGCTTTGGCATTATCTCTCCCAGCGGCAATTATTCCGCCTTCTCCCCTTTCTCAAAGCTGGTTCTTTCCGGTGCCATGCTGCTGGGCCGTCTGGAGATCTACCCCCTGCTGATTGCCATCACCCCCACCGCATGGGCCAAGCGCCGCTGATTCCCTCATTTTCTTGACAAAACCACATTTTTCGGTTATTCTTTAATGGATTAAAGCGTAAATACGAAAATGTGACAAGGAAAACCACACTCTCGTCCTTATGCATAAGGGGCGAGAGTGTTTTTCCATTCGCTATGCTTTGGAGGAGGAACCCACATGAAAAAAAGCAATCCCATTGCCCTGCTGCCCATCGGGGTGTTTCTGGTCATTTATTTAGGTCTTGGCCTGCTGTTTAAATACGGCCTTAAGATCAACATGGGCTTTTATAATATTCCCATCGTTGTAGCGTTTCTCATCGCCCTGCTGGTGGCCTGCCTGCAAAATCGTGAGCTTTCCTTCGATGCCAAGCTGGAGCTGATGGGCCACGGTATCGGGGATAAAAACATCGTCACCATGATCCTCATTTTCATGGCGGCAGGCATCTTTGTGGGCGTAGTGGGCCGCAGCAGTGCCGAAAGCGTTGCCTACCTGCTGCTTTCCCATGTTCCCTCGCAGTATTCCGTCGTCATTCTCTTTGTCGTCAGCTGCTTTGTCTCGCTGGCCATGGGCACCTCGGTGGGCACCATCACCCTTATTACACCCATTGCCGCGCCATTGGCCGTCGCCACCGGCTTTTCTCTGCCCTTCTGCGTGTCATCGATCATCGGCGGTGCTATGTTCGGGGATAACCTCTCCTTCATCAGCGATACCACCATTGCCGCCTGCAATGGTCAGGGCTGTCAGATGAAAGATAAATTCCGCGAAAACTTTAAGATCGCACTGCCGGCCGCACTGGTCTCTTTGGCGGTCATCCTTATCATTTCGCTCAATACTCCCATCGAGCAGTTCCCTATCATCAAAGAGTATAACCTCATCCAGATCATTCCCTACATTCTGGTCCTGGCCGGCGGCGTCATCGGCATCAATGTCTTTGTGGTGCTGCTTATCGGTATCCTCTCCGGCTCCATTATCATGCTGGCTACCGGAGAGATCGCCGCGACAAGCCTGCTGAAAAACATGGGCACCGGTGCCGAGGGCATGTTCGAGACCACCATGGTCGCCATCCTGGTTTCCGCCATCTGTGCCCTCATCCGGGAATACGGCGGCTTTGAGGCTCTGCTGCGCGGTATCAAGAAGGTATTCCGCGGCAAAAAGGGCGGCCAGCTGGGCATGGGGCTTTTGGTTGGCGCCATGGATATCGCTACCGCCAATAATACCGTCGCCATCGTTATGGCCAATCCCATCGCCGCCGAAATGGCCGCGGAGTATGGCATCAGCAACCGCAAAACCGCTTCCATCCTGGATACCTTCTCCTGCGTCTTCCAGGGCATCATCCCCTACGGCGCGCAGATGCTGGTGGCCATCACCGCCGTGACAGAGCTGGGGCACAGCGTTACCGCTTTCCAGATCATCCCCTATCTGTTCTACCCGTTCCTGCTGCTCATCAGCACACTGGTGTTCATCTTTCTCATCCCGGAAAAGAAGAAAGCAAATTAAGTCCCTTTTCACTCCCCCGCTTGCCGGGGGAGATTTTTCTTTTCCACGCGGCGGTTTCCTGCTATAATAGACACCATAAACCACCCACCGGGAGGAACACCATGAGCTGTGATGTATCGCTGGTGCGCTGCACCGATTATGAAATAGACCACATCCGCGCGGCCCTTAGCCGCCTGCTGGCACCGCTGGGCGGTCTGGACTGGGTCACCCCCGGTATGAAGATCGTCATCAAGGCGAACCTTGTTTCCGGCCGCCCGCCGGAGGATGCCGTGACCACCCACCCGGCACTCCTGTGCGCCCTCAGTGAAATGCTGATCGCTCGCGGCGCTTCGGTCGTCATTGGCGATAGCCCCGGCGGGGTATACAATGCCGCCTATCTCGGCCGCATTTACCAGCGGTGCGGCGCGGTGGAAGCCGAGCGATACGGCGCACACCTCAACCAGAATTTTGAGGTAAAGGAAGCCCACTTCCCGGAAGCTGCCGTTGCTCATGACTTCAAATATACCGCCTATTTGGATGATGCCGATGCCATCATCAACTGCTGCAAGCTGAAAACCCACGGCATGATGGGCATGACCTGTGCTGTCAAGAATATGTACGGTATGGTGCCGGGAGCCGTCAAATCGGAATACCACTACCGCTATTCCAACCCCATGGATTTCGCCCGCATGATCGTGGACCTGAATCTCGCTCGCCCCACTCGGCTGCATATAGTGGATGCCGTAGTGGGAATGGAAGGCAATGGTCCTACCGCCGGTACACCCCGGCCCATCGGCTGCCTGCTGGCCAGCTGTGACCCCTACCGTCTGGATATGATCTGTGCCGGTATCATCGGTCTGCCGCCGGCCTGTATCCCCACCATTGCCGCCGCGCAGGAACGCGCCCTCTCCCCCAAGGAACTCGGAGAGATCACTGTCAGTGAACCCTGGCAGCCCTATATCGTCCCAGATTTCAAAAATATCCGCAATGCCGAAAACCTTCTCCACCAGGATGGCAACGCGGCCATTTGGGGCAAGGCGCTCAACCGCCTGCTCCGCGCCGTGATGAGCTCCCGGCCCGATGTCCAAAAGAAGGAATGCATCGGCTGCGCCGAGTGCCAGCACATCTGTCCGGCCAAGGTCATCACCATGGTAAACGGCAAACCACACATCGACCGCAAAAAGTGCATCAAGTGCTTCTGCTGTCAGGAATTCTGTCCGGTCGGCGCCATGAAGGTTCAGCGTACCCCCATTGCCCGGCTGCTGGAGAAAATATAAAAATCCCCCCGGTGCTTTTCTACGGAAGGCATCGGGGGTTGGTTTTTCTGTTTTGTTGGGCTTATTCGGCCAGCTCCAGCATCTTCAGCACGATGGCCGCCGACTGGTGCGCCGCCACATCAATAAAGTTATCGTAACTGTCATCTGCACCTTCATCCGCACTGTCAGACATCGTCCGGATGATGAGGAACGGCGTATCATTTACAAAGCTTGCATGCGCAATGCCAGCGCCCTCCATTTCGGTACAGCAGGGGTCAAAGCGCTCCACCAAACCGTGTTTTACCGCCGGGTCGTTTACAAACTGATCCCCCGTGACGATGCGCCCGCAGTGGACCTTGCCATGCAGCGGTACACTCTCACAGGATCTCTGCGCCAATGCCAGCAGTTTCTCATCCGCCTTAAAATACCGACAAAACGGATAATACTTCACCATGATTTCATCCTGATCATGGAAAGCCGCCTCCGTGCTCAGTACCACATCCATCACGCTTATCCCCGCGCCAATAGCCCCGGCAATACCGATATTGATGACCGCCCCGGCATGGAATTCCCGAATGACCGCATTGGCAAAAAGGGCCGCATTCACCTTGCCCACACCGCAGCACACCAGCACGATCTCCTTCTCCCCGATGTACCCCGTATAAAAGCTGCGCCCATACAGCGTATGCTCCTCCACCCCGGTCATCTGTTCCTTTACCAGTGCTATCTCTTCATCCAGCGCACCGATGATCCCATATCTCATGCGTTTTTCCTCCTACTGTGGTTATATGGGGCCATTATACCATATTTATTCTCATTTTCCTATGGGCAATCTCCGTAAGTGGATTTTTCCTCCAGCGCTTCCACTTTCATGTCACAGTACCTCCCTATTCTGCTTTTTCAGTACCGCCACTGCGCACGGGATCTTCCCCTCACACAGGGTATAGCTTGCATCGGCGTAGCCGGCCTCCGCAAAAAAGCTCTCATATGTAGCAAGTGTGAACTCCCGCTTAAAATCCGCTCCCGCCTGGCCGATGGCCCCGGAGACGCTATTGGTCGCGCCCTTTTCAGTTCGGTTCATATAGGTAGGGATGATGATCCTGCCGCCCCTGCGGCAAACACGATCCAGCTCCTTCAGCGCTTGATAGGGTTCATCCAACAGGTGGATCACATTGGCGGCAACGACCACATCAAAGCACTCATCGGGATAATCCAACTGCAAGATATTGCCCTGTTCAAATTTCACATTGCCGTACTTACCATACTTTTTCTCCGCCCGCCGCAGCATATTAACGGAAAAATCCGTTGCGACCAGGCTTCTGCACTTGGAGGCGATCACCCCGGTCAGCAGCCCGGTGCCGCAGGCGCATTCCAGCACCTCATCGGTAGGCTGGATCAACGCCGCCACCGTATCGCACAGTTTTCTATTCGCCTTCCGGTTAATGACATTCGCGAAAATATCGTACACCCACGCCACATTATCCCAAAACATCGTCAAACCTCCATCTTTTTACCGCTGGGCATCCTGCCGGCATGCCGTCTGAACTTCTTTCTGAAAACTCCTCCGGGTGCTCTGCCCCATACTCAAAGTACTTCATCCGTTCCCTCCTTATTGCTGCGGCATCTTATCCATGCAGTTAGTTTACGCTAACTGATGTGCCAATGAAAAGCCGCCCCTCGGCAGCTATTTTTATAGAAAAAGGTAAAACCGGCAACACTTCTAAAAGTGCTGCCGGTTTTGTCATACCGCAACACTATAGATTTTTTCGAGATCTGCTTTCAAAAAAATCGTTGTATGACAACAAGAAAAACTTGATGCGCAGAACTCACTTGTCCTTTGATTCTTCAGTTGTGTCGGAAACTGCGCCTTCCAACAGATCCGTCACGACCTGATTAAGCTGCGCTGCGTTCTTGGGCGTGATGACCGGCGTGTCCGACTGAGACTCAATGTCTTTTCTGGTTCGCCCTGCGACCTGGCCGCCTGCCTTGGCAACTGCCAGATTCTCTTGGAAGGTCGTCGGCTTGCGATCCTTTGAAAACTGCGTGGTTGTCGCCTCTGCCAGCATGTTCAGCACCAGTTCCAGCGTAGTCATATTATCACGGAGATTCTCTTTTTTCAAGCCCTTCAGATTCTTGTACTGCCGGGTGGACATACCGGACCAGGCTCTGGAGATCTCATCCGTGAGGATGGCGTACTCTACGCCTTTCTGCACACCGCGGGAATCCCATTCATCCGTCAGCTCCTTGCGTACTTGAATGGCCTGCAGCCGCTGGTTGATCCACTCACGGCTGTAACCCTTCTTGAGGTAGGTCTCCAACGCTCTGTCGATGGTCAGCTCCGGGTCGATGGTCTCCTCGATACGCTCTCGGCCGACCTGAGCCAGCCACAGCTTGAACGGCTCTGCCTTTGGGGAAGGAATGGACTGGATGATACGCAGAAGCTGCTCCGTGTCAGCTACATCGGTCAATCGTTTTTTGCCATCCGACGCAGTCATTTTCAACTGGTTACAGGCTGTAACCGTTTCATTTCCCTCATCCTTCAGGCGCTTCTTCGTTACCTTCCAGTAGTTACGAGCGGCCTGATAATCTGGCTGATCCGTTAAGACCGCAACGACATCAACGATGGAAAAGTACCATTCTTCCTTTTCCTCATCCCATGCGGTGCGAATGCGCTTGTCTTCGAACAATTGAATCTTATCATTTTGTGCCATTTGAATCACCTCATTCTGTCATAAATTCTTTCAGAAGTCCTTGGCACCCCTCCAGCACATCCTGCCAAGTCGCCTCGAAATCCTCGGTGTACCATGGATCCGCCACATTGCCGGGACGAGCGGTGTTGTCCATCAGGAGGGACATCTTTTCGGCATAGTTGCCGCCGCAGATGCGGTACATATCCCGGAGGTTGGCCTGATCCATGCCAATTAGGAGATCGTATTCGTCGTAATCCCGATTTGTCAACTGCCGTGCGGCATGGCCTTCACAGGAGATCCCGTGCTCGGCCAGCTTGCGCCGTGCCGGAGGATAGACCGGGTTGC
>CALERQ010000121.1 GCA_937907305.1 uncultured Clostridia bacterium
TACCGCCAATAGCGAATGCGGGGTCTGTGGGTCCCTCCGCCCGGATTATATCCCGCAGGGGGAGCGGCTGCCGGTGGCTTTTTCGCACGAAGTGCAGCCCGGCCCTGCTAAAATGCTGACAACTATTGCAGGCGGCGCTCCGCGGGAGTATGATGTAGTTATCGAGAAGGTGCTGCGGGGCACCGGCCATGCGGGGCAGAATATGGTCATCCGGGTGACCGATGAGGCGCTGCTGCAAAAAACCGGCGGCATCCTCCAGGGCATGAGCGGCTCGCCGCTCATCCAGAACGGGATGCTGGTAGGCGCCGTGACCCATGTCTTTGTGGATGAACCGGACCGCGGCTACGCGATTTTTGCCGAAACAGTACGAAACGCCGAGAAAAACCTCGGCCAAACCATCCGGGATGTGGCATAGCATCTAACATTGGAAAATATTGGCGAAAACTTTATCAAAAAATATTGAAATATATGTTGAAATCTTTTACAATTTATGGTAACATCAACTCAACGGCCGGATTTCATAACATTTTAGGAGGAGTATTCACATGGAGAACCACAACTATATGCTGATCGCCGATGATGCGGGCGAATTCCGCGATACCTGCAAAGCTGCTTTGGAGGCAAAGGGCTTTGAAGTAGAGGTTTGCCGCAAGGATGGACGCGCCCTTTTGGATATGATCCGGGAGAAGAAGCCCACCGCTGTGCTGATGGAGGCCCTGATGAGCGGCCTGGATGGCCTGGGTGTGCTTATGGCAGTTTCCCGCGGGGAGTGCGGCGTCCAGCCCACCATCTTTACCATGACCGGTATGGATGCGCCCGGCATCACCAATCAGCTGATCCGGGCAGGCTCCGCCTATCACTTTGTCAAGCCGTTCGATCCCGATATCATTGCCGAGCGGGTGGAAATGATGTGCGCCCCGGCCGCCGGGGAAGAAGCGGTTGCCGCGGCCCGTCACGCCGTGGAAGTGGTGGACCTGGAAACCGTCGTCACCGAGATCATCATGGAGATCGGCATTCCGGCGCATATCAAGGGCTACCAGTATATCCGGGATGGCATCATTATGACCGTCCGGGAACCGGAGATCATCAACGGCGTCACCAAGGTGCTTTATCCGGCCATCGCCAAAAAGAACGATACCACCGCCTCCCGTGTGGAGCGTGCCATCCGCCACGCCATCGAGGTGGCCTGGGACCGCGGCGATGTGGATATTCTCAATTCCTATTTCGGCTATACCATCCACAATCTGCGCGGCAAGCCCACCAACAGCGAGTTCATCGCCATGATCGCGGATAAGATCCGCCTGCGCTACAAGGGCTCCAATTTTACCCTTGCCTGATCCACAAAGACCAATGCCTGCCGCCCGTTCCCTGCTTATTGGGGAGCGGGCGGTTTTCCCATTTATGCCCAAAATTATTACAAATACGAAAATTTGTTCGTTTTTTCGTCCGAAAGTCTTGCCCACCCCGCCGAACCTGTGCTACAATTAACTTGGAATGTTGTTTCTATCCACCGCCTTGCGGCTGCCGCAGGCTGCCTCGGCTTTCCCGCTTACTCCTGCCAGAGCCATCCCCACCACCCTGTGCAGCCCGCCCATTGCGGCGGAGCGCCCCCTGCGGGGGCTGCCGCGCCACCCCTGCGGGGTGGCGCGTACCGGGCTGCGCCCGGCGGCTCCGCCGCCCCTCCAGCCATCCCTCCGTACCCCATCCAAACCACCCACCCACCCGAAAGGAGCCCTGTCCCATGCTGCGAATGATCCTGGGCGAAGCCGGTACCGGCAAAACCACCGAGGTACTCCGCCAGATAAAAGAAGCCGCCGGCCGGCAGCAGTCTGTCCTGCTGCTGGTGCCGGAGCACGCCTCCTTTGAGATGGAGCGCCGGGTCAGCGCCCTCTTTACCGGGGAGGAGCAGCAGTACATCACCCTGCTCAGCTTCCCCCGCCTGGCGGAAAGGATCTTCCGGGAATGCGGCGGCCTGGCGCAGCGCCCGCTGGATGAGGTCAGCCGGGCCCTGCTGATGCGGGAAGCCATCAGCGAGGTGCGGGAGCAGCTTACCCTGTACCGGCGGCAGGCGGGCTACACCGGCTTTATCTCCTCCATGCTGCAAACCGTCGCCGATTTTAAGCGTGCCGGCATCACCCCCGCCCGGCTGGAGGAGATCGCCGCCGAAACCGCTGGCACCGCCCTGGGGCAGAAGCTCACCGATCTCCAACTCATCTACGAGGCTTTCCAGGCCCTGGTGGAGCTGCGCTTCCACGACCCCCTGGATGAACTGGCCCTGGCGCTGAGCCGCGCGGCGGAAAAGAACTGGTTCGCCGGCCGCCATATCTGGGTGGATAGCTTCGATTACTTTTCGGTCAGCGAGCGCGCCCTGCTGGAGCAGATGCTCCTCTCGGCGGAAAGCCTGACCCTCTCCATGACCTGCCCCGCCCTGGATGCCAGGGAGGATATCTTCCTTTATCAGAAAAAATTTCTCCTGCGCATGCGCGCGTACGCGGGCGCGCACGCGTTAATGTGCGAGGAGCCCCTCATTCTCACCGAAGATAAACGCCACCAAAGCCCCGCTCTGGCCGGGCTGCAAAGGGCCTTTACCCGGCCGGAGACGGTGCCCCCCGCCGAGGGAGAGAGCCTTCGGCTCATCGAGGCACCGACGGTGTACGAGGAAATGCGGTTTGCCGCCGCCGAGATCGCCCGGCTGGTGCGGGAGGAGGGCTTCCGCTACCGGGATTGCGTCATCCTCTGCCGGGACCTGGAACGCTACCGCAATGCCAGAACCGTGCTGGAGGAATACGATCTGCCCTACTTCTGCGGCGAAAAGCAGAACATCCTCTTCGCGCCGCTGCCGTTTTTCCTGCTCACCGCGCTGGAAGCTGCCTCCGGCAGCCTGAAAACCGCCGCCATCCTGCGGCTGGCCCGCTCTGCCGCCTCGGGGCTCTCTCCCCAGCAGGCCGGCGCCCTGGAAAATTACAGCTTCATCTGGAACATTTCCGGGGAGGACTGGCTGCGGCCCTTCACCGGCAATCCGGAGGGCATGTCCGATGCCGCCCCGGAGGACTACGCCGCCGCCCTGGCCCAGGTGGAGGCCGCCCGCCGCCGGGTCATCGAGCCGCTGGCGGCCCTGCGGCAAAGCCTGAAAAACGCCGCAGGCCCCGACTTTGCGGCGGCGGTGTACCGCTACGCGGAGGCCGCCGGCGCCCTGCAAAACCTGACCAAAAACAGCCCCCTGCCGCAGCGGGAAGCGGTGGACCGCCAGTGGAACAGCCTGGTGGATGTGCTGGATCTTATGACCGACTTTTACCCAGAAAAGGCGCTGAACGCCCGGGAGTGGAGCGAGCTGTTCCGGCTGGCCCTTTCCCGCATCGATCTGGGCGAGGTGCCCAATACCGTGGACCATGTCATCCTGGCGGAAAGCGACCGGGTACGGCTGCAAAGCCCCAGGGCGGTCTTTGTCCTGGGCGTCAATGAGGGCGTTTTCCCGGCCAATGGGGCCACGGCGGGGCTTTTTTCCACCCGGGAGCGGGAGGAGCTGAATGCCCGCGGCGCGGAACTGCCGGTGCTGGGCACCGAGAGCACACTGCGGGAGCAGTTCGTGCTGTATTCCGCCCTTTCGGCCGCGGCGGAGCGGCTGACCGTCACCTATGCCCGGCAGTCCATCTCCGGGGATGCCCAGCTGGCCCCGGCGGGCTATCTGCTGCGGGTACTGCGGCCCCTGCGGGTCAGCCCCATCAGGACCGAAGCCTTCCCGGCGGAATTCTGGGTGGTGAATAAAGCCACCGCCAAAAGCCGCTACGCGGCGGCTCTGGGCCGGGATGCCGCGGAGGAAGCCCTGCTGGCCGCCCTGCTGGAGCGGCTGGGAGAGGGGGACTATCCGGCCGCGATGAAACGGGTGGCCATGGATGCCCCGGCCGGGGATATCACCCCGGAAAACGCCCGGCAGCTGCTGGGCCGGGAGCTGAAGCTGGCCCCCACCGCCATCGACCGGTACTACCAGTGCCCCTACCAGTTTTTCTGCGATAAAATGCTGCGGCTGCGCCCCCGGCAAAAGGTGGAATTTTCTCCCTTCGAGTCGGGTTCAGCCATCCACTATGTCTTCCAGCAGATGGTAAACCAGTACGGCAGCCGGGGCCTGTGCGAGCTGACCGATGAGGAGATGGATGGGGAGATCCGCCGCTATCTCCGGGAGTACATCGACCGGATGGTGCCGGACCCCGCCAATGTTACCGCCCGGTTCCGCTACCAGTTTGACCGCCTGCGGCTGATGCTGGGGGTCATTGTGCGGCACCTGGCCGATGAATTTTCCCAAAGCGAATTTACCGCCGCCGCTACCGAGGTCTCGGTGGGCGAGGGGGGAGAGGTGGCCTCTCCGCGGCTGAGCGCCGAGGACGGCACCCCCATCTCCCTGCGCGGCTCCATCGACCGGGTGGACCTGTACCACGGCCCGGAGGGGGACTATCTGCGGGTCATCGATTACAAATCCGGCACCAAGGAATTCAAGTTTGAGGAAGTGCCCTACGGCCTCAATATGCAGATGCTCATCTACCTGTACGCCGCCTGCGGCGATGAGAACCACCGCTTTGGCAGCCCGCAGCCGGCGGGGGTGCTGTACCTGCCCAGCCGTCTGGAGGCGCTGGAAGTCACCATGGATACCACCAACGAGAGCCTGGCGGCCGAGGTGAATGACTCCCTGCGGATGAAGGGGATGCTGCTGGAGGATGAGGACATCCTGCGGGCGATGGAGCAGCAGCTGGCCGGGGTATATATCCCCGCCAAGATAAAGCAGAACGGCGAGTTTTACAGGGGCTCCCGGGTTTACAGCCGGGAGGTCTTTGCCAAGCTGCGGGAGACCGTTTACGGCAACATAGAGCAGATGGGCACCGACCTGCTGGCCGGTAAGGTGGCCCCCTGCCCGGCGCGGGGCGGCAGCAGCGAGCCCTGCAACTACTGCCCCTATGCGGGGCTGTGCAATAATACCGAGCCGGAGGCTCCCCACCGGGAGCTGGGCGGAAAGGAGGAGACCGAATGAGCGCGCGCGAATGGACCCCGGCCCAAAAACAGGCCATCACCACCCGGGGCGGAGATCTTCTGATCTCGGCGGCGGCGGGCAGCGGCAAGACCGCTGTGCTGACCGAACGGGTGCTGACCCTCATCACCGACCCGGAGCGCCCGGTGGATATTGACCGGCTGCTTATTGTGACCTTCTCCAACGCCGCGGCAGAGGAAATGCGGCAGAGAATCGCGGCCCGGCTGTACGAGCGGATGGAGCAGGAGCCGGAAAACGCCACCCTGCGGCGGCAGAGCCTGCTGCTGGGAAATGCCGAGATCTGTACCATCCATGCCTTCTGTTACCGACTCATCCGGGAGAACTTCCAGGCGCTGGGGCTGCCCGGCGACATGGCCCTGGGCCGGGATGGGGAGGACGAGCTTTTGCAGGCGGCGGTGCTGGAGCAGCTGCTGGATGAGGAGTATGAAAAGGCCGAGCCGACCTTCATGCGGCTCATCGAGCTGTTTTCCGGCAGCCGAAATGACCGCAGGGTCATGGCTTCGCTGCTGCTTCTGTACCGCTTTTTGCGCAATCATCCCTTCTACCGGGACTGGGCCGGGGAGTACATCACCGCCGATACCGAAACGCCGCTGGATGAGACCATCTGGAGCGGGCTGCTGCGGCAGCGGGCTGCGGAGGACTTGCAATATGCCGACGACCTGCTGCGGGACTGCATGGACCTGCTGGGACAGAGCAACGACGAGACCCTGTGGGAAGTGGTGACGCCGGTGGTCATGCAGGACCGGGAGATGCTCTCCCGGCTGATGACCGCGGTGATCCGGGAGGAATGGGATACCGCCATAACCCGGATGCTGGAGGCGAGCTTTCCGCAGTTCCCGCGGAAAAAGTGGACCGATGCCGAGACCAAGGAAACAGTGCTGAAGCTGCGCCGCCGGGCCGCCGAGGCCGTGACGGAACTCAAGACGAAGGTGTTCCTGATGGGGGAGGCGCAGTACCGGGAAGACCAGCAGAAGCTGGCCCCGCTGATGGAGCGGCTGCGCGCGCTGATCCTGGAATTTGACAGCCGGTACGCCGCCGCCAAGCTGGAACGGCGAAAGCTGGACTTTGGCGACCTGGAGCATAATGCCCTGGCCCTGCTGGTACGGCCGGACGGCACCCCGACCGCCCTTGCCGCGGAGCTGGGGGGCCGGTATGCCGAGATCATGCTGGATGAGTACCAGGATACCAACGCCCTGCAGGAGAAGATCTTTGCCGCGCTGACGGCAGGGGGTTGCCACCGCTTCATGGTGGGTGATGTCAAGCAGAGCATTTATGGCTTCCGGGAGGCTTGCCCCGAAAACTTCCTGGAGAAGCGGGAAAGCTATGCTCCGGCGGAGGAAGGGACCTTCCCGGCGAAGATCGCCCTGAACGCCAACTTCCGCACCCGGCGGGAGATCACCGGCTTTACCAACCGGCTGTTCAGCCGCATTATGACCCAGAGAACGGCGGGAATGGATTACCTGCCGGAAGATGAGCTGGTCGCCGCCCTGCCGTATGACTACAGC
>CALERQ010000122.1 GCA_937907305.1 uncultured Clostridia bacterium
CATCTCCATATGATGTAACGCCATTTATTCTACTATACTCCGCGGGAAAATGCAAGGGTATGGAGGGCGGCAGTTGGTAAAAAGCAAAACTTTTCGCAAAAAACGCAAAAAAGCAATTGACTATTTCCTTTTGGTGTGGTAATATAATTAAGCTGTCAAAAGCAAATGCGCTGTTAGCTCAGCTGGATAGAGCGTCTGGCTACGGACCAGAAGGCCAGGGGTTCGAATCCCTTACAGCGCGCCATTCCGCCACAGGCTATCCACTGTGGCGGTTTTTTTATTATCTGTTGGAGGGAGGGGTACACTGTGAGCTGGTGGGTATATATGCTGGAGTGCCGGGATGGTACCCTGTATACTGGCTGCACCGATGACATCCCCCGGCGGTTGGCAGCGCACAATGCCGGCCGCGGCGCAAAATATACCCGCGGCCGTGGGCCGGTGACGCTGCGGTACCGGGAGGAAACCCCGGATAAGCCTGCTGCCCTGCGGCGGGAGGCGGCTATTAAGCGGCTGAGCCGAGCGGAAAAACAAGCCTTGATTGCTGTATACAATAAGGAGAATAGTGATGAAGCATAACAAATTGTATCATATGGCGGCTGCCCTGCTGGCGGTGATGCTGCTGGCGCTGACCGCCTGCGGCAGTGAGCCCCGGCAGCCGCAGATAACCGATGAAACCACCGTGACCGGCCCCGAGGAGATCGGTGAGATATGCCTGTACGGGGAATACCATGCCAATGAGCATCTGCTGAAAAAGGAGCTGGCCCTGTGGAAAGATTGCTATGCCCGTGGGGTACGCTATCTTTTTGTGGAGCTGCCCTATTACACCGCCCAGTACCTTAACCTGTGGATGCAGGTGGAGGATGATACCATTCTGCTGGAGGTCTACGAGGACTGGAACGGCTCCCTTTCCTATAATGAGCTGGTTCTGGAATTTTACCGCAGCATCAAGGCGGCCTGCCCGGAAACGATTTTTGTCGGTACCGATATTGGGCACCAGTATGATACCACCGGTACTCGGTATGAGAGTTATCTGCGGGCCGAGGGCCAGCTGAACAGCGAGGAATATAAGCGCGCGGATACCTGTGTGATCCAGGGGCGGCACTTCTATGGCGAGCGGAATGAGGAAACGCAGGATACCTACCGGGAAAACGCCATGGTGGAAAATTTCATCACGGCGGTGGAGCGGCTGCCTGCCGGGACCGATATTATGGGCATCTACGGTGCGGCCCACACCGATCCTACCGCGCTTTCCTGGGGTGGTACGGTGGATAGCATGGCCAAGCAGCTGGCCGCCTACTACGGCGATAAGCTGCACTGCACTGATCTCTCCGAGCTGCCCGCGCCCACTGTCACCGAAGAGGTCTTTATCGTGGCGGGCAGGCACTACACCGCCACCTGGCTGGGCGGGGAGGACGCCAGCGTGTGGTCGCAGCAGTACCAAAGCAGGACTTTCTGGCGGCTGGAGGGGGCCTATGCGGACTTTGCCGATGCCGCGCTGACCGATGATGTGCTGCCCTACAATAACTACCCTGCCGAGGTAGAAACCGGCCAGGTATTTGCCATTGAAATGATTCGCAGTGATACCGGCGCCAGTGAGTGGTTCTATTATCGTTCTGATGGTACCACCTGGAACGGTCTCCCCACCACTGTGGGATTTGACCCGGAAGCGTAAATACGAAAAACCCCTGCCCGGCTTTGCAGCACGGCGGGGGCTTTTTTATTCGTCCTCTATTTTGGCCAGCCGGCGGCGCACCGCCTCGGTGACCGCGAAAAGGTGAAAATACAGCGCCCGGTAGTCCGGTGCGTCGCTTTGCATACACACTTCTTCGCAGTGCTGCTGTTCCTGCTCTATCAGCCGCAGGGCCTGTGATACCGCATCATACAGGCCGTGGCTCAACTTTTCATAGTCCAGCATTTTCGTTTTCCGCCCTTCCTTTGTTGTGCTATTTTAATTATAAACCTTGTATTTTTTAGCAATATGGCAAACTGTCATATTTTCCCGCCGATTTTGTGGCCTAATTCTATTAGGTGATGTATAGAATGTCGGTCCCATTAAAAGAGCTAAGAAAAGAAAAAGGGTTATCCCAAATCGCCGTGCAGATGCAGACTGGCATCGAGCAGGCGCTCATTTCCAAATACGAAAACGGCGAGCGGGTGCCGCCCACCGAAACGCTGATGCAGCTGGCCGATTTTTACGGTGTCAGCATGGACTACATCATGGGCCGCACCGACCGCAAGGAAATTAACCGCTGATCTCCCATTTTGGGAGACCGGCGGAACTTTTTTGCCGAAAGGCGAAAATTTGTTCGGATAATATGGTTCCCAAATGCAGCAAAGTGTGCTAAAATAAAAGCAGAAGGCAG
The DNA here is from genome assembly GCA_937907305.1 of uncultured Clostridia bacterium. Classification (GTDB taxonomy): domain Bacteria; phylum Bacillota; class Clostridia; order Oscillospirales; family Ruminococcaceae; genus Angelakisella. The sequence continues at coordinate 2,364 of CALERQ010000122.1, forward strand.
GGTTCCTGCACGGGGGCGCCGCAGGCAAGCCGCGAAGCGGCTTCGGCGGCCGAAGGCCGCCGGCTCCGGCGCAGCCGGAGCGCCTGCGGCGCCCCACCCGGTCCCTGCACAGTTCCATCCCAAGGAGGTACCTCCCATGGCAGCACCCCTCGCGGATCGCATCCGCCCCCAGTCCCTCGATGAAATGGTCGGTCAGCAGCATTTGCTGGGGCCCAGCGGCCTGCTGCGCCGCATCGCCCAAAGCGGCACTCTGCCCAATCTTATTTTCTATGGCCCTTCCGGTGTGGGCAAAACCACCGCGGCGCGCATTATCGCGGCGGGTGCGGGCAAAAAGCTCTATCGCCTCAATGGTACTACCGCCTCCACCGGGGATATCAAGGCCCTCATTGCCGATTTAGGCGGCTTTGATGCCATGGGCGGCGTGGTGCTGTACCTGGATGAGATCCAATACCTCAATAAAAAACAGCAGCAGACGCTGCTGGAATACATCGAGGATGGCTCCATTACCCTCATTGCCTCCACAACCGAAAATCCTTACTTCTATGTCTACAATGCCATTCTCAGCCGCTGCACCGTTTTTGAGTTCAAGCCGGTGGATGCCGCTGAGGTGGAACGATACCTGCAAAATGCTCTGGAAAAGTTGCGGCAGCAGTCCCCGGAATTGCAGGCGGAGGAGGGGGCGCTGGCCCACATTGCCGCCTGCTGCGGCGGGGATGTAAGAAAAGCCGCCAACGCTTTGGAGATCTGCGCCCTGGGCGCTATGGCCACCACCGGCCGGCCGGTCATTACGCTGGAGGATGCGAAACAGGCCGCCCAGCGCAGCGCCATGCGGTATGACCGGGAGGGCGACCAGCACTACGATCTCCTCTCCGCCCTGCAAAAATCCATCCGCGGCTCCGATCCCGATGCCGCGGTGCATTACCTGGGCCGTCTGCTGGAGGCAGGGGATCTTCTATCTCCCTGCCGCCGTCTGCTGGTCATTGCGGCGGAGGACATTGGCCTGGCCTACCCACAGGCCATTGCCATCGTAAAAGCCTGCGTGGATGCCGCCGTGCAGCTGGGCCTGCCGGAGGCCCGTATCCCACTGGCGGAAGCCGCTGTGCTGTTGGCTACGGCACCCAAATCCAACGCTTCCTATATGGCCATCAATGCCGCTATGGCTGATATCCAAAAGGGCAGGGGACAGGGTTTCCCGCGCTGCCTGCAAAATGTCCACTATGATAGCGCCGAGGTGGAGCAAAAGGGGCAGAACTACCTCTACCCGCACGATTTCCCCAATCACTGGGTGGCGCAGCAGTACCTGCCGGATGACCTGGTCGGTACACAGTACTATCAGTATGGCGATAACAAGACCGAGCAGGCTGCTCGTGCCTACTGGGAACCCCGCAAAAAGGAGAAATGATCATGGGCTTTTGGATCTTTATGTTCTGCTGTACTCTGCTGATCCCCATTATCATGATCGTTGCCGGGAACTCCATGCGCCGCGGCAAGATCGAAACCATCAATTCCATTATTGGCTACCGCACCCGCCGTTCCATGCAGAACCAACAGACCTGGGACTACGCCCACCGGGAGTGCGGCCTGCTGTGGCGGCGCTGGGGCAGTACCATGCTGGTGCTTACCGTCATTGCTATGCTGTTGTTTATAGGGGAGGACACCGACCACATTGGGGTGGCGGGCTGTATTATTACCGTGCTGCAGATGATTCCCCTGCTCCTTTCCATTGCCGTTGTGGAAAAGAGGCTCCGGAAAAAATTTGATGAGAACGGCCTCCCGCGCCAATAGAGTCCCTTGTGACCACTAAAATAAAAAGCCCCCACGGGGCTTTTTATTTTAGTTCATCTTTTACCAAAGCTATCTTTGTAGGTGCCTAGCTTCTCGCAGATGGCTCTCGCTTCCTCCATGCTGCTCGCCGGCGCCGCAATAATGTATTCCTTGCCGTCATCAAAAAGTCCGGTCACCAGGATGTAGCAGCTTCGGTCATGGTCGGTAAACAGCCACCCATAGCCCTCCCCGTGGTCTTCGATATAGAAGTGATTATAGAAGAACCCACCCAACAGGCCGTACTCCCGGCCTTCTCCGCTCAGGGTAAAATCCAGCTCATCCATGCCGTCCCACAGGGTATAGTCCAATGCGGCGGTACCCACCACGCCCTGGAAGGTCATGGCGGCTTTACCCATACGCTGTTGGCCCCAGGTGCCGCGCAGTGTCAGTGTGGTGGAATGGATCTCCGCGCTTTCTTGTTCCACCATCATGGCAGGCAGCGTTTCATCCGCCGCCTTCTTTACAGGGACAAACATAATGGCCGAGACACCCAGCAGAATGGCGCAGATCACCGCGACCAGGATCCAGGTCCGCTTTTCCAGCCCGCCGTTTTGACGGTCGGTCAGCCGCTCACCGCTCATAGGCTGGTCACCGTATCCAGTGCCAGCTCCATCATATTGGTAAATTTGGTCTGCCGGTCCTCGGGGCTCAGCTCTTCGTTCTTACCGATGACATCGCTGATGGAAAGGATACCAAGCGCGCGTTTGCCGGCGTAGGCGGCATTGGCGTACAGGGCGGGCAGTTCCATTTCCACGCACAGCACACCCATGGGGCGCCACAGGTCGGTGCGCTCCGGATGCGCGGAGTAGAAGCAATCGCTGGAAAGAACATTGCCGACCATATGCTTCAGGTTCCGTTCCTCGGCCAGTTTAGCCGCGGTGGAAAGCAGCTTCCAATCCGCAATGGGAGCATAGGTGCCGGGCAGCTGGAACTGCGCCATGTAATTGCTGTCGGTGCAGGCGCCTTCAGCTATGACGATATCACCCAGGTGCAGCTCCGGGTGCAGCGCGCCCGCACTGCCAAAGCGGATGATGTTTTCCACATCATAGAAATGGAACAGTTCGTAGCTGTAAATTCCGATGGAGGGAATGCCCATGCCGTGGCCCATAATGGAAACGGGCACGCCATGGTAGGTACCGGTGTAGCCCAGCATTCCGCGCACGGTATTAAAGCATACGGGGTTTTCCAGGTAGTTTTCGGCGGTAAATTGGGCGCGCAGCGGGTCGCCGGCCATCAGTACATTGGGGGCTATCTGGCCCTTTTGGGCAGCATTATGGGGTGTAGACATAAATAGTTTCTCCTTTGCATTTTAGTTTTTTCTCTATTCGCATTGTACCATATCCGCCCCCGGCAGTCGAGAGTTTTTTGCCGTTTCGCACAAAAAGAGGGGCGCGGGGCGTTGCGGAG
>CALERQ010000123.1 GCA_937907305.1 uncultured Clostridia bacterium
CCTGCCCCTGCCCCAAACCCAGACCCCAGTGAGGAGACTGGAGGAAATACTCAAATTCCAAACCCGATGGTAGCATATGAGAACGCCGAGTTCCCGGATTTTTCCCTTACGGGCTATCCCGACCGGGACGGCATGAAGCCGACCGGGTTTTATCTCATTGGCGGGACGCTGGCGCAGATCGACTATGAAAACGCCACGCTGCGGTGTGCCGCCAAAACCGAGGAGACCGGAGATATTTCCGGTATCTTCTACAATGACCCAAAGGAAAGCGAGCTGACGGTGGGACACAGCTACTGCAACGGATTGATCTTCATTACCGTGAAGGAGTATGCCGAGGGAACCGTGGCGCTGTGGAAAAGCTGCGAGGGGGATTTTGTCTATTCCCTGTGGCTGCCCGGCCAAACCGGTGACGACGCAAAGACGCTGGTGAAGGAATTTGCCGCCGGGGTGTATGTGGTACTGCCTGGCGGGGAGGAGCCGCTGACCGGGGATGTGCTGGGTACCGAAAAGGACCTGGCCCGCTGGCGGGAGGGCATTCATGCCGATAACATTGCCAAGGTGACTGCCATGGATAACAGTATACTTGAGCCGGTGGAGCTATCCGCCGAGGCTGCCGAAAAGATGATAAAGACACTGGCGGATAGCGAAAGTAAGCTGAAACTCTTTGAAAAGAAGCAAAACCCCGCTACGGGCGGTGCACTGTGCCTGACTGCCTATGACGCGGAAGGGAATGTGCTGTTTACCGCTGTGTACCCCGGCAACTGGCTGAGGGTGACCTTTGGGCAGGAAGCAGTCAATTACATCTTTGATTCCAGCGACTGTGATCTGTATACCTTGTATACATTCCTTCCCGTCGAATAACCTGCACCCATACAGAAAGCCCCTATCCGGAAACCCGGATGGGGGCTCTTTTTTATTGTGATAAAGTTATTCAGCGGCTTCGGCGGCTTTCACCCTTTGGCGAATATATTCCCGCACTTCATCCTTGGGAATCTCCAGCGCAACGGAAAGTTCGCCGTGCAGCAGCTCCTCCGCCAGCTTCATATAGCGGTCGTCCATCTGGCTGACACGCCGCCCGGCGGCTTCGGCTTCCCGCTTTTTGCTGTAAACCGATTTAATGATCTCCACGAGGTCAGTGGTGCTGTGGGTGCCAATGATGCTGCGGTAATGCTCCGAAAGCTCCTGCAGACGGCCGGTATGGAACGGCTCCACGCTGATGGTAGGGATGAGGGCAACCAGCTCTTCGGCCTCTTCCCGGCTCATTACCGGGCGCATGAAGACCTTGGGCTGCTCCACCGGGCAGTAAATGGTGCCGCTTTGGAACAGGGGGCGCAGGACATAATACTTGGTTCCGCGCGGCATACCGGGCAGGTCGGGCGTGGCGTAATCCATGACCTCGCAGACGCCGGTATTGCCATACATGATCTTCGTTCCTTTCGCAAACACTGTGGTGCCCTCCCTTGCTGTTTTTATTTACATTATAGCACATTTTTCGGCAGGATGTAAGGGGAAATTTAAGCGTAGGGGCAGGTGGGGCCGCAGGCCCGGCCGCGAAGCGGCCGACGCAGGCAAAGCCTGCGTGTTTCGGCGAAGCCGAAACGGCCTGCGGCCCCTGCCCTGCCCCCTGCTTAAATTTCCCCCTATACGGTGGCCCGCCCCCCGGAAAAGCAGGAGGCGGGCCTTATCAGCAAACCATTAAATTGTAGGATGTCACTCGGTGGTGTAGTTATCGAAGTAACCCTGGATGTAAATAATGGGGGTACCCTTATCGCCGCTGCCGCTGGTCAGGTCGCACAGGGAGCCAATGAGATCGGTGAGGTTGCGGGGGGTCGTACCCTCGGAAACCATATTGCCAACCAAGCTGGTGGAATCCTTCTCCTTAATGCGCTGGGTGATGGCTTCCTGCAAGGCGGAGCCGGAAAGATCGCCGAAATCGTGGTCAGCCAGGTACTTCAGTTTCAGCTCATTGGGGGTACCGATGAGGCCCTTGGTATAGCCAGGGGCCACGACCGGGTCGGCCAGCTCCCAGATCTTGCCCGCAGGATCCTTAAAAGCACCGTCGCCATAAACCATGGCTTCGATCTGGCGGCCGGTAGCCTCGCTCATCAGCTGGCCAATTTTTTCGGCCACCAACATGGCATCACGGGGGAACAGCTTCACACGGTTTTCATCCGCCTTATTGGAGCCCAACAGACCATACTGGGCATTGTAGCCGCTGCCTGCCACAGGAGCGGTCATCAGGTCATCCAGGCCCAATACCACACGGGCGCCGGCCGCCTGCAGCAGGCGCTTGCTGCGGGCACGGGTATGAATATCACAGGTGATGACGGTATCGGTGTAGTCCAGGATGGTCTGCACGCGATTGGCAAAGATCACTTCCACCTCAGCACCGGCTTCCCGGATAAGGCTGGAATAGTACTCCACATAGTCCACACCGGTAAAGGGATGGATCACAGAGCCGAACTCGGCGCGGAAGCGCTCCAGAGAGAGGACATCGGTCCAGGGGTCAATGCCCTTTTCATCCAGGCGGTCCATGCTGATGAGGTGGTTGCCTACTTCATCGGAAGGATAGCTGAGCATCAGAACCACCTTCTCGCAGCCAGCGGCAATGCCGGAAAGCAGCACAGAGAAACGGTTGCGGCTGAGGATGGGGAAGGTAACGCCAACGGTCTTGCCGCCGGTGCGGGCCTTTACATCGGCCGCGATCTGTTCCACGGTGGCATAGTTGCCCTGGGTGCGGGCCACCACCGATTCGGTAATGGCGACAACATCTTTATCATGCGGCTCCACACCGTTTTCTTTCAAGGCCTTCAGGACAGTATCCACTGTGCCCTTTACTACATCATCGCCTTCCCGGAAGATGGGGGCGCGTACCCCGCGAACAACAGTACCAAACATTCTGCTCATGACTTTTTCTCCTTTTATCACCTGTGAATTGATGAAAACGAAAACAAAAATAGGGGTTGCTTTTCACAACCACTTTAGTATAATAGATACATATCCATAAGTAAATTATATATTACTAATGATAAACATAAGCAGAACAGATAGAAAGGAAGTCCACGAATATGTCAGTCAAACTGGAGCTTTACCGTGTTTTCCGCACGGTGGCAGAGGAAGAAAGTATTTCCGCCGCCGCCAAAACGCTGTTTATTTCGCAATCGGCAGTCAGCCAGTCCATTCACCAGCTGGAAGAACAGCTGCAGGTACGGCTGTTTTCCCGCCAGCCCCGCGGCGTCACCCTGACCGGCGAGGGCCGGGTACTGTACGATTATGTGCGCAGCGCCATCAGCCTGATAGAAACCGGGGAGGAAAAGGTGCAGCAGACCCGGGAGCTGATGATGGGCGAGCTGGTCATAGGGGCAAGCGACACCGTGACCCGCAGCCTGCTGCTGCCCTATCTGCAAAGGTTCCACGAGCAGTACCCGGCCATCCGGCTGAAGGTGCTGAACGGCACCAGCTATGAGGCCCTGCAAATGCTGCGGGCCGGACAGGTGGATCTGGCCTTTGCCAGCACCCCGCAGGATACCGGCAACCTGCAGATGCGGCGCTGCATGGCGCTGCACAATGTTTTTGTGGCAGGGCGGGACTACCCCTGCGAGACCGACCGGGCCTATACCCTGGCGGAGCTTTCCCGCTTCCCGCTGATGCTGCTGGAGCGCAAATCCAGCGCAAGGCGGTACCTGGAACGCTTTTTTACACGCAATGGCATTACACTTAAGCCGGAGATAGAACTGTGCAGTCACGAGCTTCTCGTCAATCTGGCGGCCATTGGGCTGGGGGTGGCGTGTATAACGCGCGAATTTGCCCTGCCCGCGCTGGAGGCGGGGACGATCCGTGAACTGCGCACCATCCCGGAGATTCCGGAGCGGAGCCTTTCAGTATGCACTTTGCAGGATGTATCGCCCAGCCCCGCGGCGGAGGAATTTTTGCGGTTCTGGACGTAAGGTGGAATGAACGGAGGTGAGAAAAATGGATATTTCTTTTCTTTGCGGGAATCAAAAGTTTAACTACCGAGTATGCGCCGTCATAACCACAGATCATAAAATTCTGGCAATGCACGATGAGCGTTCCCCCTATTTCTACCTGCCCGGCGGGCGGGTTGCCATGGGAGAAACAGCGGAACAGGCGGTGGTACGGGAAGTGGAAGAGGAGCTTGGCATAACGCCAAAGATCATTCGTCCTCTCTGGCTCAGCCAGGCATTTTTTACGGAAGAAGTAGACAATCTGCGCTATCATGAGCTTTGCATCTATTTTTTGATGGATATTTCGGAAACAAACCTGCTGGCAAAAGGAGCTGTATTCACCTTAAGAGAGGGCGGCCACACCCACACATTTGAGTGGCTGGATTTTGACCGACTGAAAGAGGAATACTTTTACCCGATATTCCTGAAGAAAGAGATTTTTAATTTACCAAAAGAGTTCACCATTCGCACTGATGTAGAGGGGTAAACTGCCGCTTGGAGATGAAAAAGTGACCCCCACGGTATCTGCCGCGGGGGTTGTGTTATATTTTCACGGAAGGGAATACAAAATAGCCACAAGAGCTCCCAGCAGGGCGCCGCAGGCTACCTGCAGTGGGGTGTGCCCCAGGAATTCCTCCAGCAGCTGCTCCGGCGGGGTGTCGCTCAGCTTCAGCAGCAGCTCATTGATGGTGCGGGCATGCTGCCCGGCCTGCCAGCGCACCCCCATGGCATCGTGCATCACAATGATAGCCAGCACCGCGCTGATAGCAAACTGAAAGGAAGCCGCGCCGTATTGCAGCAGGGCGGCCGCCGCCAGCGCTGTTACCGTAGCGGAGTGCCCGCTGGGCATCCCACCGTCCCCCGTCAACCGTTCCCAATCCAGCCGGCGATGAGCGATGAGTTCGATGAGCAGCTTGCACAGCTGCGCCGCCGCCCAGGCCAGAACAGCTGATATGAGACAGGTATTTTGCAGTATTTCCATAGATCTTCGCCTCTTTTTTCGTCAGATCACAATGCCGCCATTGGGGCTAAGAATCTGCCCGGTAAAGTAGCGGGCATCCTCCCCTGCCAAAAAGGCGATGGCCGCCGCCGCTTCCTCCGGGGTACCCATGCGGCCCAAGGGGATCTCCTCCTCCAGCATTTTTCGTTCCTCAGCGGTAAGGTGGGCATTCATTTCGGTATCGATGGCGCCGGGCGCGACACAGTTGACGGTGATGCCGCTGGGGGCCAGCTCCTTGGCCAGTGCCTGCGTAAAACCGATGACCGCCGCCTTGGAGGCAGAATAGTGCACCTCGCAGGATGCACCGCACAATCCCCAAATGGAGGAAACATTGATGATGGTGCCGCTGTGCTGCTGCACAAAATACGGCACCGCCGCGCGGCAGCAGTGATAGATACCATCGACATTGGCCGCAAACATCTGCCGCCATTCCTCCGGGGTAATATCGGTAAACAGCTTGATCTGTGAAATGCCGGCGTTATTGACCAGGATATCAATATGTCCGTATTCTTTTAAGGCAAAGTTGATAAGGGCTTCGGCTTCCTCCGGTTTGGTAAGGTCCGCCCGGAAGGTGACAGCCTCCCCACCGGCCTCCCGCAGCTCCCGGCAAAGACTTTCGGCCTTTTCTCTGCTGCGGCAATAACCCAGCACCACATAGCAGCCCTGTGCTGCCAAGCGGCGGGCCACTGCGGCTCCTATGCCCCCCGATGCGCCGGTAATGACTGCGACTTTACTCATACTGTTTCCCTCCGGTGTCAAATCTGCAATGGGTACTGGCCCGGCGGCCCCGCTGCCCGGCCCATAGGGCCGGGCCCCCGCCTTTAGCGGGGACGGCGCGCGCAGTGCGCCGGGCGGGGCCGCCGGTGCGGCACCCTGCAGGAATTTCTACCCATGATAATAGCAAATTTGTCCCCGGCTGGCAAGTCCCCTTAACGGCGCGGCGGCTGGTCTGCCAACGGCCAGTCGTACAGTTCGGCGTAGCTTTCGGCTTCCTCCGGCGTGCGGGGCGGGATGGGCTCCAGCCCGGTAGCTTCGGTGCCGCTTACCACATCATGCGGCAGGTACAGCGGGCGCCCCGTCACCGGGTCAATGGGCCCCAAAACAGGTCGTTCCATAGTCGTTCCCCCTTTCAAGGGGTAGTATCACCCGCCGGGAACAATCTATGCGGATCGCCCTCTTGCAGACGGGGCAAAAACATGCTACAATAGCACAAAAAATCCGGCAGGTTGCGCCATAGTTGGTGGCGGCAACCGCTCCCCTGCGGGTACAATGGCGGTAAAAAGGAGGTTCCATTATGCATTTTGCTGTAAGTAAAACACTCTTTGCCATTCTCATCGTCATTGTCAATCTTGCCCTGCTGGCGGGACTTATTTACCTGCTGGTGTTGGCCATTCGTGCGCTGCGGGTCTACCTGCGCTCCAAGGACATCCGCGAACAGAAGCAGGAATTGCGGCGCACGCTGGGGGAGATCATCAAGTACCACCGCCAACGCTGCAAGATGACACAGGAATTTGTAGCGGAAAGCCTCGGCATCAGCCGGCAGGCGGTCAGCAAATGGGAGATGGGCACTTCCGAACCCAACACCTCCAACCTGATAGCACTGGCAAAGCTGTTCCAAATTCCCGCCGAGGAGCTGCTGCGGGAAGCTGCCGAAGAAGATAAAGAAAAGGAGTAATGCAAAATGAACGACATGGCACACACCGTCCTGCGGCTGCTGGACGAAAGCGGCATAGACTACACCCTGGCGGAACACCCCGCTGTATTCAATATGGAGGAACTGTACGCGCAGGGACTGGAGCACTGCGACGCCATCGCCAAGAATCTGCTGGTGCGTGACCAGAAAAAGCGTTTTTACTGGCTGCTGGTACTGTACGGAGAAAAGCGTGCCGACCTGAAAGCGCTGAAAACCCGGCTGGGCCATGGGGCGCTCTCCTTTGCAGGGGCGGAGGAGTTGGCCGAGCTGCTGGGCCTGACGCCGGGCTCTGTCACTCCCTTTGGTGTGCTGAATGACAAGGAGCATCGGGTCACCATCCTGCTGGATGAGGATTATCGCGGCAAACTCATCGGGGTCCATCCCAATGATAATACCGCTACCGTTTGGCTCCCAGCGGATGCCCTGGTTGAGCTATTGCAGGCGCAGGGCACCACGGTGGAGTTTATCCTATTTTGATCTATAAATAAATGCGAAAAGGCCCCCGTACAGTACAGTACGGAGGCCTTGTTTTTATGTAGATCACTTTTTATCGTGGAAGAACAGCGGAATCTTTTCGAGGTAGATGATATCGGTACGGTCAGCGGCATCACCTTCGGCCAGCACAGCCGCACGGGCAATCACCTCACCGCCGGATTCCTTCACCAGCTTTTCAATAGCCTCAATGCTGCTGCCGGTGGAAATAACATCATCAACGATGGCAACCTTTTTGCCCTTGATGAACTCGGCATCATGCTCATCCACCACCAGAATCTGTTCCTTACCCATATTGGTGATGGAATTAACGGTGGTGATGATGGGATTGCGCATATAGCCCTTGACCGACTTTCGGGCAATGACATAGCGGGGCATCTTCATCACTTTAGCCATCTCATAAATAAGCGGGATGCTCTTGGCCTCAGCCGTCACCAGCACCTCAGTCTCGGGGGGCAGCTTTTCGGCCAGTGCGCGGGCACAGGGCTCCACTACATCGGTATCGCCAAAGATGACAAAACCGGCAATGGACATGTTCTCATTGATGGGGACGACCGGCAGACTGCGTTTGACGCCTGCCACGGTGATATCATAGAATTCCTGCATGGGAATCCTCCTTTTCCGAAGAAATTGGGCAAATTGCCCTTCAACTCGATTATTATACCATAATTCTGCTATCTTGGATATAGATTTTTTAACATTTAGCCATAAGTGTTGCTTATATCTGTTTTCAGCATTTGCTTTTTCCGCTTTCTATGCTACAATAGAATTAAAAGCAGGAGCCGGGTCGGCAGCCTGCGCATTTACGAGCTTGTGCAGGATCCGGGCAGGGGCCGCAGGCCGTTTCGGCTTTGCCGAAACACGCAGGCGGAGCCTGCGTCGGCCGCCTCCGGCGGCCGGGCCTGCGCCCCCCCCCCCCTGCACAAACCTACCAAGAATCTAAAAAAGGAGCATCAAATTTCCCCATGGAACTCATCCCCTTTACTACCAAAGACCTCACCTCATTCCTGGAAATGAGCCACGATATGTACGACTCCCCCGCGGTGGCGCACCCGGTCAGCCGGGATATCTTCATCTCCACCTTCCGGGCGTGCCTGGCCGGCAATCAGAATGTCGAAGGCCGCATGATCGTGGAAAACGGCTGCACGCTGGGTTACCTGCTGCTGGCGCACAGCTTCTCCAGCGAACTGGGCGCCCCCATCATCATGATAGAGGAGCTGTACCTCACCCCGGAAGCCCGCGGTCAGCACATCGGCCGGGCCATTCTGGAATCCCTCTCTGCCCATTATCAGGGTAGGATCGGCGCGCTGAAGCTGGAATGCACCCCCGAAAACCAGGTCGCTATGCGGCTGTATCAGTCGCTGGGCTTCCAGGCACTGCCCTACACCGCCATGGTATGGGAGCTGCCCAACACCTAACATCGAAGGAGTTTGCCGCCATGAAACACATCTTCGTTATCAATCCCGCCGCTGGAAAAACCAATGCGACCGAAACTTTGCTGCCCCGCCTGCGCGCCCTTTTTGTCGGGCGGGAGGAGGAGCTGGAAACCTATCTGACCACCGGTGTGGGGGATGCCACCCGTTTTGTGAAGGAGCGCTGTGCCGCCTCCAATGGCGAGCACCTGCGCTTTTACAGCTGCGGCGGCGATGGCACCATGAACGAAGTGCTGCAGGGGCTGGCCGGTTGCGCTAATGTGGCCATGGGTGTCATTCCCTGCGGCAGCGGCAATGACTTCGTCCGCAGCTTCCCGGACTGTGATTTTTCCGATCTGGAAGCGCAAATCACCGCCGAGGAGCGCCCCATCGATCTTATCCACTTCAATGATCAGTGGTCGGCCAATATCTGCAGCGCGGGCCTCGATTCCGATGTATGCAAAAACATGGCCCGCTATAAGCGACTGCCCCTTGTCACCGGCAGCGGCGCCTACATTCTGGCCCTCATCGCAGCATTCTTCAGCCCCATGGGCAAGCAGGCGCATTTTGTGCTGGATGACGGCCGCACCTTCGATGAAAATGTCCTCATCATGGTCATGTCCAATGGTGGCTTTTACGGCGGCGGCTGGAACGGCGCCCCCAAATTCAATGTGGAGGACGGCCTGATGGATCTCTGCATCGTCCGCAAGATCAGCCGTCTGCGCATGCTCAAGGTCATCGGGAAGTATCAGAAAGGTCTCCATGCTGACGACCCCGCACTGCAGGATTGCGTCACCTACACCCGCTGCCGCAGCCTCACCATCGATTTTGATAAGCCCACCAACCTGAACGCCGATGGCGAAATGAGCGAAAGCACCCATGTGGATGCCGCCATCGTGCCGCTGGCCCTGCCGCTCATCCTGCCCAAGCCGAAAAAATAAACCTAAAATGCACAAAAGACCGCCCGGACTTTTCCCGGACGGTCTTTCTCTTATATTCGTGTTATTATGCAGCCGCAAATATTGCCGAGGCGATCTGACTGCCGATGCTGGCACCGGCGCGCTCAATGGCGCCCGCCAGAACGACCGCCGCAATGATAATGGCGGCAGCGATGATGATTTTTCCAACGAGATCCTGATGGTCTTTCATACTTTTTCCTTTCTTTATTCGCGGTAACGGTCACGGTTCTGTGAAAAATCCAGCGCGTGATAAATAACGCAAAGCAGCAGTACCCCCACCGCCAGACAGCCACTCCATTTCATGTTCCAAAAGCCGACGAACGCACACGGTACCAGCGCTGCCGCCCACCACAGCATACGGCGCCCCGCCGTGCGGCACACCTTGGTGGCATTCAGTCCGCTGTAGTCTCCGGTCAAGTACAGCACCGTTTTTTCGGGGGACTTGGTGCGATAAAAAACCAGCCCCAGCAGGGCAAGCAGCGCCGCCATTCCCATTACAATAATGAATACCAGCATACCCGCTTCCTCCTTAGAGTTCCGGTCCTTTGTTGTTGCTCTGCGGCTTTATCATGCGGAATGCCTCATACAGCTTGCGGGTCTTGTTCAGACTCACCAGCAGCATTATGGTCACCACCACCATGCCCAAAAGCAGCAACACACTAAGCACCGGCACCCAGGAAAGCGCTACCGCCACAATGTTTAGGATGGCGCAGATCTTCCAGCTGCGCATGCTCTCCGCCGCGGCAATTTCCACCGAATTGTTTTTCTCGATATCCTCAAACCCCTTAATAACCAGCCAGGTAGCATAATAGGTCACACCCGCTGCCACCAATGTAAGCAGTGAAATGACCCAGCCGCCATTAAATCCCAGCAGATTGATCACCCAGCTGGCAATACCATAAGCGGTAAGTCCCAGCAGCCAGGGGCCAGCCTTGGTGTAGCGGGGGCTTTCCTCCAGCAGCTCACGGGTGCCCATATACAGCAGGATAAACCCGACAAAATCCGGCAGCAGGTTAATGACATAGGTATCATTCAGGGTAAAGTTAAAATTAAGGAACACAAACAAAAAGCCCGCAAAGATCTTGGTCATGGTAAAGATCCTCCTTAAAAATAATAAAAGGGGCAGAGCCGCTTTTGCACTCTGCCCTTATTATATCAGTTCTTTGCCGCTTCCGCAACCTTGCCCCGCGCCGGCAGCTGTGCCAGCACCACCGCCAGCAGCATCAGCGCGCAGCCCAGCAGCTCCCGGCCGGTCAGCCGGTCATGCAGGATCACCGCCCCCGCCAGCACCGAGAATACCGATTCCAGGCTGAGCAGCAGCGAAACTACCGTGGGGTTTGCGTCCTTCTGCGCCAGTATCTGCAGGGTATAGCCCACGCCGCCGCTCATCACGCCTACATACAGCAGCGGCCAAATGCACTCCGCAATGCCCGCGAGAGTGGGCGTCTCCGTCAGGGCGGCACCAATTCCGGAAACGATTGCCGCCACCGCAAACTGCGCCGTGGAAAGCGCTACACCGTTCACTCTTTGGGTAAAGTGATCGATAACCAGAATATGTACCGCAAAGCCCAGCGAGCACAGCATCACCATCAAGTCGCTTTTTTCAATTGTCAAAGCTTCATTCATGCACAGGAAGTAAAGCCCCACAGCGGCCAGCACCACCGAGATCCACACGGCAATGGTGACCTTCTTGCGCAGGAACAGCCCCAAAATGGGCACCAGCACAATATACAGCGCCGTAATAAAGCCCGCCTTGCCGGCGCTGGTCCCTGCGGAGATCCCCGACTGCTGCAGGAAGGAAGCCGTAGCCAGTGCCACACCGCAGCAAATTCCGCCCAGCACCAGGTCTTTGGGGGAGTCAGCCAACGGCTCCATCTTCTCGGGGGCCTTCTTTTTTTGTACCATGCGCACGATCCAAAGGCCCAGGGCCAGCGCCGCAAAGGCCATGCTACACCGAATAGTGCCGAAAGTGAGCGGTGGTATATGCCCGGCACTGACGCTTTGCGCCACAAACGCAGTGCCCCAGATGAGCGCCGCCAGCACAGGGAACAGGTTTTGTCTGATCTTCTTGCTCATAAGATTCATTCCTTTTTGCTTGGGTTCTAAAATACGGCAGCTCCCACCGCTTTTCGGCAGGAGCTCCGCTTGATTTCGATATTATAGCACGCAGCGGAGTCGTTTGCAACCTTCTTCGACAAAGGGGATTTCACCGGAGGTCCATTCTCTCAGTCCTCAAATCCGCTGCCTAAGAAGGCCCGCAGTTCGGCAGTTTTAGGCGCGTCAAAAATCTCCTCCGGGGTGCCCTCCTCCGCAATCAGCCCGCCATTCACATACAGGATGCGGTCGGCCGCCCCGCGGGCGAAGCTCATCTCGTGGGTCACCACCACCATGGTGCGGTGCTCCGCCGCCAGCTGCTGCATAATGGCCAGCACCTCACCGGTCAGTTGGGGGTCCAGTGCGCTGGTTGGCTCATCAAAGAGCATCACCTTGGGGTCCCGCATCAGGGCGCGGGCGATGGCTACCCGCTGTTGCTGCCCGCCGGAAAGTCGACAGGGATATTCGTCCTTTTTCTCCGCCAGGCCCACCTTTTCCAGCAGGGCCATGCATTTTTCTCCGGCATCGGCCGCGCCGGGCTTTGTCAGCAGGTATGGCTTGATGAGATTCTCCCGCACCGTCATGTGGGGGAACAGATTAAAACTCTGGAACACCATACCCATCTCGCTGATAAGCCGGGCCCGCTCCGCCTTGGAGCAATATTTCCCGTCCTTCACCATGGCGTCCTCACCCACATAGATGCTCCCGTCAGTCACTTCCTCCAGGTCTATCATGCAGCGCAGCAGGGTGGATTTTCCCCCGCCGGAGGGCCCTATAATGGCAACCACTTCACCCTCCTCCACCGTCAGGCTGATGCCCCGCAGGACTTCCGGCCCACCTTCAAAGGTTTTCTTCACATTTTCCAGCCGCAGTACGCTCATCCGGGACACCTCCTTTAGTTATAATAGTTCATTTTCTTTTCCAGCTTTTCCATGGCCACCGCCACCACCAGGTTAAAGATATAGTAGAAGATAGCGGCGCCCACATAGGGCAGCACATTGGCCTCCCGGCTGGCAATACGCTTCACCAGCGTAAACAGCTCGGAATAGCCGATAACAAAAGCCAGCGAGGTATCTTTCACCAATGTAATCACCTCATTGGTGATGGAAGGCAAAATGCGCTTGATCACCTGCGGCAGAATGATGCGGAAAAAGGTCTGGGTCTTATTATAGCCCAATACCTTGGCCGCCTCGTACTGTCCCACCGGCATTGATTCGATCCCGGAGCGGTAAATCTCCGCAAAGTAGGCAGCATAATTCACCGCAAAGGCAATAATCACCGCATAGAACTGGTATTCCAGCGTGATCGGCACCTTAAAAATATAATAAGGCCCATAATAGACCACCATCAGCTGCAGCATCAGCGGGGTGCCCCGCAGAATGGAGATAAACAGCTTGAGCAGAAGCTGTACCGGCCGGAATTCCGCCGCCTTCCGCCAAAAGGGGAATTTGCTCTTTTTCAGGCCCGCCAGTGGGGCCCAGCGATTCATGCGGCCAAAAGCCACCAAAAGCCCCAGCGGCAGCGAAAATACCAGCGTCAGCACAAAGATGAGGATGGAATTCCCCATTCCCTCCCCCACCTGGGCAAAAATCTCTAAAAGGTTCATCGGCGGTCTCCTTTTTGTTCCATCTTAATATACAGGGAAAAACGCAGCCCCTCAGCACATCGTGTCGAAGGGCTGCTATCTTATTTTACATGATTGACCTTTATTCGGCAACCGGGCACACACTTTTCATTGTCAAAAGTTCACAGGCTGCTGCCATACAAAAGCTTTACTTACCCAGGCAAACCGCTTCGGAAAGGCCCCATTTTTCAGCGATCTTGGCAAAGGTGCCATCCGCCGCCATCTCATCCAGTGTCTTCTGCACAGCGTCCCGCAGCTCGGTGTTGCCCAGCTTAAAGCCAATGCCGTAGGTCTCGCTGGCAATGGTGCCATCCAGGATCACAAACTCATCGCCGCGCTGGGAGATCTGGTACTGCGCCACACCAATATCCATGGCAATGGCATCCACAGCACCCGCCTCCAGGTTCAGGAATGCGGTATTGTAATCCGGCACCTCCACCATCTGCTTAAAGCTCTCGGCCAGCGCGATATTCTCCGCGTTGCTGCCGTCCTCGTTCTCGGTCAGCGCCGCCAGTGCGGAAGAATCCGCCTGCACCGCTACTACCTTCCCAGCCAGATCAGCATAGGTGGCAATGCCGCTGTCCTTCTTCACCACAATCACCTGGCTGTTATCCACATAAGCCTCGCTCCAGGTGTACTTATCCTCACGGCCCTGCATGGTAAAACCGTTCCAGATGCAGCTGATGACCTCAGTATTCAGTTCCATATCCTTGCTGTCCCAGTTAATGGGCTTCTTCACCAGTTCCCAGCCATTGCGGGCGCAAACCTCCGCAGCCAGGTCCAGGTCAAAGCCGACATACTCACCGTTTTCATCCTGGTAGCCATAGGGCGGGAACTCCGCGTCAAAGCCTACCGTAAAGGTGGTGGTTTTTTCGGTATCATTATCATTGTTAGCAGCAGGTTCCTTGCCGCAGGCGGTAAAAAGGGTCAGCAGCATCATGGCAGCTGCGGCCAGTGCGATCAATTTTTTCATGGTGTTTTTCTCCTTCGCTTCGGGGGTAATGAAATGTTATGTTCGTATTATATACTTTAGTGTGCTACTATGCTACTACGCTAAAACTAATTAATCCACCATTTTTTGCATTTACATCCATATTATCTTCTGATATCTCACTTTTTCACACGCATACTCACTTTTTTACATTTTATATTGTGCTTTCTGGATGCCGCCGGCTTCGGGCCGCAGGCCAAGCCGCCCTCCGGGCGGCTTCAGCAGGCTCCGCCCGCTGGCGGCGCTGCGCGCCGCGGCCTGCGGCCCGCTCCTGCACCCCTGCCAACAAAAATCTCCCCCTCACCCATCCCGGGCAAGGGGGAGCCTTTTTACTTGCTTTACAGCAGATAGAATAAATAACTCGCCACGCTCAGTACGATCAGCACCGCCAAAATCAGCGCCACGATCCGTTTCATTTTGTCCATTCGGTCTCCTCCTTACGCTGTCACCAGTACGATCTCTCCGTCCTTTTCCTCCGCGTGGATCAGCGCCGGCGGCTGTTCGGGGCAGCCCGCCAGCAGCGTGCAGATGGGATCCTCCACCCGGCGCCGCAGCACATTGCGCAGGTCCCGGGCGCCGCTCTTGTGGCCGTAGGCTTCCGTGGCCGCCAGCCGCAGCACATCCTCACTCCAGCCAAATTTGATCTCCCTCTCAGCCAGGCCCTTTTTCAGCTCCTCCAGCATCAGCGCGGCAATCTTCTGCATATCTTCCTCGGTCAGCGGGCGGAACACCACCACTTCGTCCACACGCGCCAGGAACTCCGGCCGCAGGAACTGCCGCAGCGAGGTCTCCGCCTTGTCCTTGGCATCGTCATAGCGGGTCTTATCAAAGCCCAGGGCACTGCCCTGCCGCTCACTGCCCGCGTTGCTGGTCATAATGATGATGGTATTCTCAAAGGAGACCTGCCGGCCCTGCGCGTCGGTGATGCGCCCCTCATCGAGAATTTGCAGCAGAATATTCATCACATCG
>CALERQ010000124.1 GCA_937907305.1 uncultured Clostridia bacterium
AAAGTTCCCGCCGATCGGGCAGAGCGTTCAGAAGTCTTCATCCTCAAGGGCCTGCTTGACATCGGAGGCCTTATTGCGGAGGAAGCGGAAAGAGGGGGCCACCCCCTGCAGCAGCAGGGCGGAAAGCCGGGGGAACGCAAACGGCACTACCACGGCGACGGGATGGAATACCGGCAGGGTAAAGCCGAGATAGAACGCCACGCAGATGAGCAGCAGCCGGGGCGGTACGCTGGCCTTGGCGATCTGCTGGGCGGCCTGAGGAGAGGCGGCGGCCGCCGCGCGGTTCATGGCGAAGCGCAGCAGAAACAGATTGAGAATGCAGACGCCGCAGCCCAAGGCGGTTCCGTACAGGACGGAGTCATCCAGTTTGCCCAGCAGGCGGAAAACGCCGATCATGGCGCCGCCGCAGACCAGCACGCAGAGCGGCAGGAGCAGGGGATGCAGGGCTTGTTGTTTTTGCGGTTCCATGGCGGTCCCTCACTTTCGGGAATTATTTGGCGGGGGCTTTTTCCCTGGACGGGGTGGAATTGACCCAGACCGACAGCAGGATGAGCACGATGCCGATGACGGTAAAGAGTGTGATCTTCTCATCCAGCACGATGACGCCGCAGACCACGGACGCTACCGGCTCGATGAGGGTGGCGAAGGAGGCCTGTGCCGCGCCGGCTCCGGCGATGCCGAGATTGAGCAGCAGGAAGCTGAGCGAGGTAACGGCGGCGCCGCCGAAGGCGAAGATCGCGGCAGAGCCGGTGGGCGGCAGAGTGAACTGGCCGGTCATGGCATTGATGGCAACAAAGACGCATGCCGAGGCGGCAGCCATGTAGAAGACAGCGCTCCAGACGGGGTATTCACCGATGCCGAAGTATTCATTGCCAAAAATGTAGAACGAGTAGGTGAAGGCCGAGCCCAGTGCCAAAAGGAGCCCCGCAGGCTGGAAGCTGGCGGCCCCGGTGCCGATGACCGAGATGAACAGAAGCCCCAGGATGGAGAACAGGATGGCGAGATAGGAGGAACGGCCCAGACGGCGGTGCATAAAAACGGCGCAGGCCACCGTAACAATGGATGGATACAAAAAGTTGATGACGGTGGCAGTGCCTACCGCGATGTACTGGTAGCTGAGGGAGAGCAGGAGTACGGTAAAGCCCATGCCGCAGATACCCATCAGCAGGAGGGGCAGCAGCTTTTTGGCGGGGATGCGCAGGCTGTGACGCCCGGCCAGGCACATGACGAGGCAAACCAGCATCAACAGGATGTTATTGAACAGGACGCAGGAGGTCTGTGAGACCCCGGACTGAACAGCAAGCTGAATGAAAGTGGGCGCAACGCCGAAGCCGATGGCCGCAATAATACAAAGCAGCAAACTCTTTTTCATGCGGAAAGATCTCCAAATTCAGAAAAGGATTTTACTCCCCAAGAATCTGATAGCCGACGCCGACGGTTTTGTGCGCGGAAAGCTCGTGAATGGCGAGATCGCCGTAGATGCAGATGGAGATCTGGTCCTCGTATCGAACAACACCAACCTTGAGACGGCAGTTCTGCGAGATCTCCCGGGTGACGCGGGCGGTATCCATAGCCTCATGCAGGGCGTGCACCACCGGGTGGATGTGGGCTTTTTTCTTCTCAATGACATTCGCGTTGAGGCAGGCGCCCACCAAATTATTGACCAGCTTGGGGCTGATATCGGAATTGAACCCGGATGCCATGGTGGCGACGCATTTGATCCCCATGCCTTGCAGCTCCCGGATCATTTCTTTCTCTTGCTCCATACTTTGGGTCATGGCAAGCAGGATGGCCTGCCGTACGGGATCGATGGGCTGCTGGTAGATGTAATTCTCGTAGTTCATACTGTCTCTATCCTCCATTCTCTGCTACCCGCCACGGCCCGGGAGAGATGAGGCTCCCCCGGGACCGTCCGGTTTTACTTTTGGTTTTTGCTTGGGTGAGTAATACTGGTGTACCCTTATGGGCGGGAATTATTTGTGGAGAAGGCCGAGATCCACTTCATTTTTGAGGAATTCCTCAACGGTCTTCTGGGTATCGCAGATATCGTTCATGTGGAACAGCTCCACGGGGGAGTGGGAATAACGGCGGGGCAGCGCCAGGGTGACAACAGCCATGCCGGTGAGAACGGCGCCTACGGCATCGGTGACATAACCGGCACCGTTAAAGGCGAATTCCTGGTGATTGGCACCGGTCTTTTCGGCCGCGTTGCGGACAGCCTCGACGAGCTTGGGATGGCTGCCGGCACGCAGACCCAGACCCATGAACAGCTGGCTGTGCAGCAGGACAGGCCCCTTCTTGAGGGCAACGGGCAGCTCCTTGCCGAAATCGACATCGGGAACATCGCCGCAGGGGATGGTATCCAGGAACAGGCCGTACTCGCAGGGGTACTTATTGGTAGCACCGGAGATGCCCTTAACGGTGGTCTCTTCGATGATATTGAAGGCGGCAACAACTTCGCCGTGGATATCCTCGGCCTTGAGTTCCTTCAGGGTCTCGATGATAACAGCGCAGAGGGCGCGGCAGTCAGCGGCGCGGGTGCAGATGTAATCGCCATCGGGGCCAATGGACTCCAGGGGGGAATCAGGGACGATCTGGGCGCCGGCGTGGATGCCGAGGGCCTCGGCTTCCTCACGGCTGTCAACGCAGATATCAACATAGCTCTGGGGGACGGTCTGCGCCTTGGCAATCTGCTCCGGGGTGAGGAGGTGGCCGGCACGGATGCCGACGACGCCCTTGACGACGCCCTTTTCACCCTTGACCAGCACGCGGCGGCCGGGCAGGCAGGCGATGGTGGCGCCGCCGATCTGATCGAAGTACAGGTAGCCCTGGGGGCTGACGGACTTCACCTCGTAGCCGACTTCATCCATGTGGGCGGAAACCATAACACGGGGGCCGGGATGGGCGCCCTTCTTGGTGGCGACGATGATGCCATTGGGCAGCTGCTCGATGGTATCGACATCATCCTTGATGGCATCGAAGATGTACTTGGCGACATCCCATTCATGGCCGGAAACGCCGATGATGGAGGTCAGCTCCGCAACGCGGGAACGCAGTCTTTCTTTCATAGTCATGGTAGATTACCTCTTTTCAGATTAAAATGCGGGATAATGTTCTGTCAACCGAAACGATTATTTAATCAGCTTCTTCTTGTAGAGGAAGTAGGTGATGAGAATGGTGCCGAAGATGCTGCAGACGATGGTGATCCAGGCCGCAACACCAAGCAGGCGCAGGATGATGGCGATGGGCAGCGCATACAGGGCGATCTTGAGCTTCTTAACAGCCATGGAGGCGAAGCAGGCGCCGAACAGGGAGGGCAGGATGTAGTTCGCCATGGCAGCGGTAACGGAATCCGGCAGGAAGGAAAGCAGGGTGGAGCCGGCGACTACCGCGACGGTGAGGAACAGGATATTGGTAACAACCGAGCCGCAGATGGCCAGGATACCAACGATCTCGCCCTTATGGGAGGCGGGCTCGACACCCAGAACATCCTGCGCGGTGGAAGCCGCGGGCAGACGGATCTGAGAAATGTTGCCGGAAAGGATGCCGATGTAGGTACCGGAAGGGCCGAACACCGGGAAGTAGGAGATGGGCTCTACCAGGTAGAAGGCGCCGAACGCCATGGCAATGCTGCCCCAGGCGGAGAACATATGAGAAGCATCCGGCCAAACGCCGTAGGCCAGATAAAGGTAGATATTGGGGAAGAAGCTTCCGACCATGGCCAGGATTACGGTGATAGTACCGATCCGGATCGAGGGCTTCGTAAAACTCTTTGCATACTGATCCATTGTTTCAATCCTCCTTTTCGATTACTTGACAAGGGCACCGACGACGATGCCGAGTACAATGGCGATACCAAGGCCGTATTCTTTGAGCCAGGGCATCTTCTTGCTGAGCTTAACGCAGGCGACCATGACGACGGAGCCGGCGATGCAGGACCAAGCCTGAGCAGGATCAACAACGATCTTATTGTAGTACTGGGAAGCCATGTAGCCGAACAGGCCGATGGAGGCGGACAGGGTGATAAGACCCATCCAGACATCATCGCCGCCGCCGACCTTCTGACGGAGGCCTTCCATGCGGGGAGTGAGCAGGACAACGACCAGCAGCCAGCCGCAGCCATTGAGGGCCATGGTGAGCCAGGAGTTGGCCATAACGGTGATATCGTAGCCAGCGGCACCCATTTCCACGCCATAGGCGGCAGCACCGGTGGAAGCAGCGGTCAGCTCGGTAGCGGCAGCGCCGATCATGGAAAGACGCATCCAGGCCAGAGGGCCGCCGACAACGGTGATCATGCTGATGGCACCGATGAAGCAGGACAGGGACGGACCGACGGCGGTAACCATACCGCACTTGAAGCTCTTGGTGCAGTCAGCCTTGGAAAGGCCGACCAGCGGGGCGTTTTTGTAGCACAGCTTGGCAAAGGCGACAGCCTGGACCACGATGATGGCGACGCAGGCACCCGCGCACAGCCATACCGGCCAGCTATTGGCGATCTGTAAATAATCCATTCAAACAACCTCCTGTGAATATCGCATTGTCTATTGTCTTTCTTTGGGGCACTACCCACCCGGCCGGCCGAACCCGATGGATAAAACAAAAAGAGAGCAAACACGCACCATGGGAAAGACATCCCATAGTGGAATCTACTCTCTGCTCGTTACTGGTTTATGTAGGGCTTACTCATGGCGGGGGACCCGCGCGATACTCAGTAATTGCAATATTCTCTTTTCTCTTTACTGGATTTAGAATATCACCGGTCCGGCAGGATTGCAAGATTATTTATATTTCCTCCCAAAAATTTGTGAAAAGGGGACAAAAATTGACGGGAAATTTAGTGAGATAAATTCGGGAAATAAGGAATTTGTGGAAAAAGGAGCAAGAATCAGGCAGTGTGGGGTGGAAAATTTGGGGAGGGAGGACAAAGGAGGGCGAGCGAAGCGAGCCCGCCGGGGGATGGGGCGTAAGAGGAGGGGGAGATAGCGGGTGGTCTGACGGGATGGGTGGGGAAGCGGGGGGGCGCAGCCCCGCCGCCGCAGGCGGCGAAAGCAGGCGGAGCCTGCTTTGCTCCGGCGAAGCCGGAGCGGGCTGCGCCCGATAAGGCTATGGCCCGGCAGAGGCTGGCGAAGGAGGAGAAAAAGAAGCCCCTGCCCCGAGGAAATTTGGGACAGGGGAACAAAGCGGGAAATTATTCGTCCAGCTTGAGGACGGCCATGAAGGCTTCCTGGGGAACTTCCACGCTGCCCAGCTGGCGCATGCGTTTTTTGCCCTCCTTCTGCTTTTCCAAGAGCTTCTTTTTGCGGGTGATGTCGCCGCCGTAGCACTTGGCCAGAACATCCTTGCGCATGGCCTTTACCGTTTCGCGCGCGATGATCTTGCCGCCGACGGCTGCCTGGATGGGGATCTCGAACAGCTGGCGCGGGATGTGATCCTTGAGCTTTTCGGCCAGTCTTCTGGCGCGGGGGTAGGCGTTATCGGCAAAGACGATGAAGCTGAGGGCATCCACCATTTCGCCATTGAGGAGAATATCCAGCTTGACCAGGCGGCTGGGGCGGTAATCCGAAAGCTCGTAATCCAGGCTGGCGTAGCCGCGGCTGCGGCTCTTGAGGGCATCGAAGAAATCGTAGATGATCTCGGCAAGGGGCAGGTCATAGTGCAGCTCCACACGGGTGGGATCGAGATATTTGGTATCCTTGTAGATGCCGCGGCGCTGCTGGCAGAGATCCATCAAAGCGCCGATGTACTCCGGCGGGGTGAAGATGCTGGCCTTGACATACGGCTCCTCCGCCTCCGCGATGGTGGAGGGATCGGGATAATTGGTGGGATTATCGATGGCGAGCTTGGTGCCATCGGTGAGGGTAAGGTGATAAATAACGCTGGGGGCGGTGGTGATGAGATCGAGATTGAACTCCCGCTCCAGCCGCTCCTGGATGATCTCCATGTGCAGAAGGCCGAGGAAGCCGCAGCGGAAGCCGAAGCCCAAGGCGGCGGAGGTTTCCGGCTCGTAGGAGAGAGCGGCGTCATTGAGCTGGAGCTTTTCCAGCGCTTCCCGCAGGTCGGGGTACTTGGCGCCATCCGCCGGGTAAATGCCGCAGAATACCATGGGATTGACGCTGCGGTAGCCGGGCAGCGGCTGGGGGGCGGGGTTTTCGGCCCCGGTGACAGTGTCGCCCACGCGGGTATCGGCCACCGTCTTGATGCTGGCGGTAAAGTAGCCGACTTCACCGGCGGAGATTTGATCGCGGGGGACAAGACTGGTGGCGCCCATGACGCCGCATTCCACCACATTGAACTGGGCGCCGGTGCTCATGAGGCGGACGGCCATGCCGGTGCGCAGGGTGCCCTGCATCACACGAAGGTAGACGATGACACCCCGGTAGCTATCGTAGACGCTATCGAAGATGAGGGCCTGCAAAGGGGCCTTGGGATCACCCTGGGGGGCGGGGATATCGGTGACGATACGCTCCAGTACCTCGTGGATATTGACGCCGTTTTTGGCGGAGATGCGGGGGGCATCCATGGCGGGGATGCCGATGACATCCTCGATCTCGTGGCAGACCCGCTCGGGATCGGCGGCGGGCAGGTCGATCTTATTGACAACCGGGAGGATCTCCAGGCCGTGGTCTACCGCCAGGTAGCAATTGGCCAGCGTCTGCGCTTCGATGCCCTGGGAGGCATCGACAACGAGAATGGCGCCCTCACAGGCGGCCAGCGACCGGCTGACCTCGTAGTGAAAATCGACATGGCCGGGGGTATCGATGAGATTGAAGTGATAGGTTTCGCCGTTATCGGCTTTATAATCCAGCGCGACGGCGCGGGCCTTGATGGTGATGCCGCGCTCCCGCTCCAGATCCATATTATCCAGGATCTGATCCTCCATATCCCGCTTGGCCACCGCTTCGGTGGATTCCAAGATGCGGTCGGCGAGGGTGCTCTTGCCGTGATCGATATGGGCGATGATGCAGAAATTGCGGATGTGGTCCTGATAGCTCATGGCATTCCTCCGGTTGATACATACGAATTAACAATTTATTATAGCACGGGGGCGCGGGAAAAACAAGAAAGGGAAAAGGAAGCGGAGGGATTTTGTACTTGCTGCAGGTGAGGGGAGGGGAGGGGAGGGGCTGATCCGGACTATTACGCTGTGCCCCTTGCGGCACCCCAAAGATTTTCGCGCTACTCGCTCGTCCGGTTTTTTCGAACGCAGCGCCAAATGCTTCTCCCTGTATCCGCCACTGGCGGCGGTCGGGGGCGTTTCCCAACGAGCTGCGCTCGTCGGACTCATAACCAAAAGCAACAGGTACAAATATTCTCTGCGGACATAAAAATATTCCCCACTCATATTGAGTGAGGAATATTTTTCTGGCAAATCTACCGCTCGTGGATACAATGCACCATGCTTTGCAGGCGTGGTGCATTTTTTGCAGAGTTCGTCCTGACACGCCGGGACAATGGGGACAAGCGGGACAAAATGCGGTGCATGTTACTGTTCCATTCCGCGGTATCCGTGTTTTTCGGCGTTCCCCAGCAAATACAGGA
>CALERQ010000125.1 GCA_937907305.1 uncultured Clostridia bacterium
GCGGGGTCTCATTGTATATTCCTTGTGCTTTCTCCACAAAATAAAGCTGGAGCTTAACATCCAAAATTCCACGCAAAGGAGCGAGTATGATGAAGGTAACATTGGATCACGAGGGCTGCATCGGCTGCGGGCTGTGCGTCTCCACCTGCCCGGCGGTTTTCGGCCTGGCGGCGGATGGCAAAGCGGAGGTAGTGCAGACCCCCATCACCGAGGAGGATAAGGACGGCGCCCGGCTTTCGGCGGAAAACTGTCCGGTCAGCGTGATAGAGGCGGAGGAATAATCCATGGCCGAGGAAAAGAAAATCCCCACCCCTGCCCCGGAGGCGGCTCCGCTGCGCCGCCCGGAGGTGGACGCCGCCCCCATTCTGCCGGAGCCGCAGGCCCCTCCCCCGCCGCCCAGCCCGGTGTAAAGGGGCTTGTCCCCTTTTTCCACTCCGCAAAAAATCCGGGACCCGGCGCGGCGGCGCGGCCGCCGGCTGCGCCGGCGGCCCTTGCGGGGCCCCTGCGGGGCCCGCAGTTCGCCCGGCCCCCTGCGGGGGGCCGGGCGGCGCCGCCGCGCCGGTGGGCTCTCCCCCGGCAGCGGGTACATATTACAGGATAATACAGATGAGCCCCGAGCACCCCTCATTGATGACCCGCTCGATGGTCTCCTGCAGCTTCATGCGGGCATCGGCCGGCATGCGGTACAGCTTGTTGTGCAGGCCTTCATTCACCAGCTCGTGCAGCGATTTTCCAAAGATATTGCTCTCCCATATCTTCGCCGGGTCCTCCTCAAATTCCTGCAAAAGGTAGTGCACCAGCTCCTCGCTCTGCTTCTCGCTGCCCACTATGGGGGCCACCTCGGTGGTGATGTTGGCCTGCATCAGGTGGATGGACGGCGCGGAGGCCCGCAGCCGGATGCCGTACCGGCCGCCCTGCTTCATGATCTCCGGCTCCTCCAGGTGCAGCTCCTCCATCGTCGGCATCACAATGCCGTAGCCGGTGGCCGCCACCTCATCCAGCGCCCCGGCAAACTTCTCGTACTTTCTCTTGATGCCGGCCAGCTCCACCATGCAGGGCAGCAGCCCCTCCTCATCAGCGATCTCCAGCCCGGTCGCCTCGCCCAGTATCCGGTAGAACAGCCCGTCGCCCAGCTCCACCCGGCACCGCACCGTGCCGCTGCCCAAGTCGGCCGC
>CALERQ010000126.1 GCA_937907305.1 uncultured Clostridia bacterium
CGGATTTGCCCGGTACCGATAGCTGGCGACTACGAAAGGCTGGAGCTGATCCGGTGATGGTTTACAATCGGGAAATTTTAGCGTATAATGAAAATAATGTTTACCGTGAGGATCAGTTAATAGAGTCCGCCCTGCAAAGTGCCGACTTGGTGCTGTTGGAGGGCTTTAAGGACAGCCGTTGGCCAAAGGCCGAGATCCTGCGAGAGGGCGAGCCCAGCGTTTCCCGGGAACCGATGGCGCTGATCTCCGACTGGGGGTGGGAAGGTGGCCTGCCGCACTATACCCGCAATGATGTGGAAGGGATCGCCCGGATGATACAGGAAACCCTGCACCTGGTACCACCGAGCGATGAACATGATGAGTTTGGAAAGGATGAGAGGGAAAACGATGGCAACTGAGGAAAAAAACAGCAATGTACTGACAAAGGCACTCTCTATACTGGAATATATGAGCCGACAGAAAAAGCGGGTATCCATCCAAGAGCTTTCTCAGGAACTGGGGATCTCTTCCCCTTCCGTGCACCGCATTTTGCAGGCACTGAAAGCGGATGGTTACATCCAGCAGGAGAAAAATAAGCAATACTCCCTGACCTATAAATTGCTGGAGCTTTCCAGCTACTCCATGATGCACGATGGTCTCATCGAGCAGGTGCTGCCCTTTATGAACTACTTTGCACAGCAGAAAAACTGTCAGGTGGGCCTTTCGGTGCTGTATGGGGAATCCATCCTGCACCTGGCCACGGTGGGGCAGTTTATAGTGTATAATGATAAATACGCCTTGCCCGGTACGGTGCTTCCCGCCTACTGCACCGCCGCCGGAAAGCTATTCCTTTCCCAACTGGACGATGAAACGCTGGAGACCTGGGTGCGCAGCCACAACTTGGTGCCCTATACCGCCAATACCATTATTGACCCCGATGAACTGCTGAAGCAGATTCGCCAAACAAGAGAGCGCGGGTATGGCATTGTCATCAGTGAGCTGTATGACTTTGTGGCCTGTATTTCCATTCCTGTCATCAGCCAGGATAACCGGGTGCTGGGGGCGCTGAACTTTTCCACCAAACCGGAACACTTTGATGCCCTGAATAATGAGAAGTTTATCTCCGATGTAACAAATACCATTCGCAACGCCCAGTTCCACTAAGACAATAAAATACACGATCCCCCGCCGGGTACTGTACCCAGCGGGGGATCGCTTTTAGAGATCAAGGAGGAGATTTCATTTAATCTTTAGATTCTTCCGCTTCCACATCCACTATCTTCAGCGCACCGGTAGGACACACCAGCACACAGGCCGGCTGCATGCCATGCTGTTGACGCACGATACAGCCATTGCACTTGACCATCTTATTGTGCGAATCGAAAGACGGCGCACCCACTGGACAAGCCATAGCGCAACTGTGGCAGCCAATGCAATTGGTGTTATCGTAGACGGTCAGGTTGGTGACGGGGTCCTTACGCAGGACACCCACCGGGCAGCCTTGAATGCAGGGAGCGTCATCACAGTGCATGCAGGAAACAGAGGTATAGAGGTATTCTCCATTCAGTTCGAAATCGGCCACCCTGCGAAACGGTGTCATATGGGCGATGTCGATATCGTTCTGATCCATGCAGGCCACGGCACAGGCACCGCAGGCACAGCATTTATCCACATCCAGTACCAGTTTCATCTTCATGAATATGACACCTCCTCATCCCGGATGATACGGCAACGGACACAGTTATAGCCGGGGTAGCCGGAATACTCATCCAAATGAGCTTCCGGAACCAGCTCATTGGCGTCAGCTTCTTTGTAGCCGTGGTAGATCTGCAGCATCCCGGGCATCATCTTACTGCTGGGATTGGCACGAACACGGACCCGACCGGTCTCATTTTCCACCCACACCCAGTCATTCAATTCAATGCCCATAGCCGCGGCGTCATCCTCATTCATATCCACCATGGGATCCGGCCGCAGACTACGGGTCCATGGGACATCGTGCAGGCGGCTATGCAATACAAAGGGCAGCCGCGCGCCAACCGAGAGAGTAAACGGATAATCCCCGGTCTGCTCCGGATCGTAGGGGTCCTCGTAATCCGGGATGGGAGAAAGGCCGCAGTTCAACTGCTCCACGGTGTAGGAGGAAAGCTCAAACTTGCCGGTGGGGGTATCGTAGCCATGGTTGGTGTACTCCCGGCCCACATAAGGCTTAAAATCCGGTACCCGGATGGGCAGATCGGCCGCCAGGCAGTCCTCCACGGTAAAGTGGAGATCCTGCAGCATCCAGTCCACACATTTGCGGTAGCCAGAAGCCAGCAGCGGGTCATCCAGTCCCAGCACACCCACCAGATCGGAAATGATGGTAGAATCGGGGCGGGATTTCCCTACCGGCGGAACGACCGGCTTGATATAGGTGGCAAAGCCACCGGGATAAACCTTAAATTCTTCCCGTTCCAACGAGGTGCATACCGGCAGCACAATATCAGCGTGTTTGCAGGTCTCGGTCATAAAGAGTTCTGCGCTGACCACAAAGTCCATGGTATCCAGCGCCTCCAGGATTTTATGCGGTTCCGGGAACATCCGATGATTAAGGCCGAAGGCCATCATGGCCTTGATGGGATAAGGATCCCCGGTAAGCACATGACGGTGGAAATCGGTCATCTGCGCTTCCGGAATGAAGCAGTTCCACAGTGGGAACCGGTCATAGCCGATGCGACGGTTTACATTATCCGGGGTATTGGCGTGGATGAACTCATGTTCCCGGGTATCAAAGTTGGCCCACTGGTGAGAGTAAGTCTCGCCCGCCGGGATATTTCCACCCTCGGTATCAAAGTTTCCGGTGATGGCAGAAAGCGACATAATGGCCTTGAAGGTCTGGTAGCCATTGCGGTGGTGCACAATGGGTGCGCCGCTTTGGCTGATGGAAGAGGGCTTATTGGTAGCATACATCTCGGTGGCACGGTAGATGTCATCGGGAGCCAGCCCGGTGATCTTAGCGACACGCTCCAGCGGGAACTGCTGCACATAAGCCTTGTAGGCCTCGTAGCCGTAAATGTGGTTCTCCACATAGTCGTGGTCGATCCAATCATTATCAATGATGATCTTTGCCATGCCGAAGGCCAGGGCAGCATCGGTACCAGGGCGGATCTGCAGATGCAGGTCCGCCAGCTTAGTGGTCATGGGGGTCACACGGGGATCGATGACAACGATCTTCATCCCGCGTTCCTTAGCGGCATACAGACCCTTCAGCTGAACATATTTGGAGTAGTAAGGATTGGCCGCCCAACAAAGGAAGGTAGCGGAGCGGTTGGTATCGTTCACCGAAAAGCGGCCGGTCATGTCCTTCCAGGCTTCTACGGTAGCCATGTGGCAGGTGCTGGATTCTGTGCCGAAATTGGGAGAGCCGAAATCGTGCGCCAACCGCTGCAGGAAAGAGCGGTACCACTTGGCATAGCCAGAAAAGAACACCACCGATTCCGGGCCGTACTGTTCCTTGATCTGGGGCAGGCGACGGCCGATCTCGGCATAGGCCTCCTCCCATGTAATTTGTTCAAACTGGCCGCTGCCGCGGGGGCCTGCCCGGCGCAGCGGGTGCTGCAGGCGGTCGGCGCGATACATAAATTCACGGTTGGCCAGGCCCTTGGGACACAGCATGCCGTTGCTCATGGGATAGCCGGGAACGCCCTCCACCTTAAGCACCTTGCCGTCCTTCACATAGGCATTGATACCGCAGTGAAACAAAGGCTCACAGATGGAGCAAAAGCTCCGCTTGACCTCTATGCCGGTTTCCTGGCCTGGGATCTTAGCCTGCAGCAGTTTTTCCTGTTCTGTCATTCCGCCATCCCTCCCAGTATTTGTATCAGTTCATTGGGCAAGCCGCTCTTAGCCAGCACGCCCTCCTCTTCCCTGTTCAGTGGCTGCATGTGGCGGTTAAAGTAATGCAGAATGCAATTCTTCACCACACCGCTAAGGGCATAGCAGTTCAGCATATTGATGCAGACCAGGTGGCCGTTCTGCTCGGTGATCTCGATGTACTGGCCATCACGGTCCAGCAATACACGCCGATCTCCAGGCAGGCTCTTATCCCCAAAAGAGACAAAGTCAATCTCCATAAAGTGGGTGATGTTATGCAGGATATTGCCCTCGCAGCGGGTTGAAATACCCGCCATATTGCGGCCGGCAGTCTCACCCTGCACATAGGCACTGGCATACAATCCGATATTGCGGGTATCTCCCAGCATCAGGTCACAGCCTTCGCAGCAGTCGCCGGCGGCATAAATGCCCTCGGCAGAGGTCTGCATCATGGGGTCCACCACAATAGCACGGTTCATCTTCAGCTGATCCTGCGCAATCCAGCGGATATCCGCGCGGGTACCCACGCACATCACTACAATATCCGCGTGAACAGTGGTGCCATCACTCATGGCGATGACTCCGGTGCCATCCTCCAGATGGGCTTCCTCGGTTTTGGCGCCAAAGTGCAGCTCTACGCCCTTTTTAGTCAAATACTCTTCGATCCGCTCACTTACTGCCTCATAGGCAGCTGTCGGGAAAATATGTGGGGCCAGATCGGAGAAGATGGCATGGATGCCACGCTCCAGCAGCAGCTCAATGATTTTGATTCCGACCATGGAAGCGCCCACTACCAGCGCAGAATGGATGGGGCGCTGATCCAGCGCTTCCTTGAGCCGTTCAGCATCGTGGACGGTGCGCATGGTAAAAATGCGGTCATTAGGGATCTCCCCCACCGGCAGATTTACTGCGTTTGCGCCAGTCGCAATCAGAATCTTATCATACTGCTTCTTTTCACCGGTCGTCAGGGTCAGTTCCCGGCGAGCGGCATCCAGTGCCGTAATTCCTACCCCGCTATGCAGGTTGCAGGGGTATTTTTCCAAGATCTCCTCAGTCGTCCCATAGGGGAACATGGCCTCATAGGGGATCTTGCCTTTTACATAGTAGGTCGTCAGCATCGGGTTGGCGGGCGGATGCGGGAAGGTGGAATAGACATCCACCTCAGCCTCACTGCCGCTTTCCCGGATGGCACGCAGGGCATTATACCCTGCACAGCCAAACCCGATAATTGCAAATCGACTCATGGCTTCCTCCTGAAAAACGGTTATGGTACTACTTCATCAAGCTGGGCAGCCAGGTGACAGTCTGCGGAATAAGCAGGACGATGGTAACGACCGCCAGCTGGATACCCACCCAAGGCAACGCCGCCTTGAAGATAGAACCCAACGAAGCTTCCGGCACACAGCCCTTCAGCACATATACATTCAGGCCTACGGGCGGGGTCAGCAGGCTGATCTGGATCATCATGACGACCATAACGCCAAACCAGATGGGATCAACACCAGCAGCCTTCAGTACTGGGTAAAAAATCGGGATGGTGAGCAGGATCATGCCCATGGTATCAAAGAACATGCCAAGGGGAATGTAGGTCAGCAGCAGAACAACAATCATCCAGAAGACAGGCATAGTGCTCTGAATAAACACATTGGCAAAGGCAGAAGCAAAGCCGCAGCGGGTGAGGAACAGCTGGAATACCGCAGCACCGACCGAGATCATCATGATCATGCAGGTGGTCTTGATAGTATCGAAGAAGGCGTTCTTCAGTGCTTTGAAGGAGAGCTTTTTATTGATGGCCGCAACGACGATAGCAACCAGGCAGCCGATGCCGGCAGCCTCGGTAGCGGTGGCCCAGCCGGCATAGATAGCGCCGAGCACAGAGCCAAACAGCACCACAATGCTCCACAGGCCCTTCAGAGACTTCAGGCGCTCCTTGGCGGTGAACTTTTCGGTGGAACGGGGAGCAAGCTTGGGATTGATGATGCAGCGGATGGCCAGGTAAGCGCACATGCCTATCGCCATGATCACACCGGGGATAATACCACCCATTAGGATCTTACCGACCGATTGCTCGGTATTGATGGCGTAGATGACCATGGGAATGGAAGGCGGAATGAGAATGCCTAGAGTACCAGCACCGGCAATGGTACCAAGGGACAGACGACGGTCATAGCCATAACGGTCCATCTGGGGCAGGGCTATGCGGGTCATGGCCGCCACCATGCCAACAGAGGAGCCAGTGGTAGCGGCAAAACCGGCGCAGGTAAATACGGTAGCCATGCCCAAACCGCCAGGGCAGCGGCCCAGCACCTTGTTACCGATGCTGAACAGCTCATCGGTAACACCAGCTTCATTGGCCAGGTTACCCAACAGAATGAACATAGGGATTGCCACCAGAGAGAAGGAGAAGATGGCATTGTAGGGGGTGGTGCTAAGGGCATAGAATGCCAAATGGCTACCCTTGGTGATAAGCAGGCCGCCCGCGCCTACGATAAACATACTAACGGCAATGGGGCAGCGCAGCAGCATAAGAATGATAAGCGCTACAAACGCGCACAGTCCGATCATCAAAGGGCTCATGCCTGTACCTCCTTTTTCTTAGTAATGGTCTCAACGGTATCCGCAATGACCTGCAGCGCCATGATGGTAACCCCCAGCGCAATAGCAAAGCGCAGAACATATACGGGCATTCTCATGGCAGCCAAGTAAATTTCGCGCGCGGCGAAGGAGGTTGCAAAGGACTTCCAGCTGCAATAAGTAAAGGCAACGAACAGAATGGACTCCAGCACCAGGGAGATGATATCCAGAGCGCGCTGTCCGGCAGGTTTCAGATTTGTGTATAACAGATCCACGGTAATGTGCCCCTTATAGATCTGCGTAAAGGAAAAGCCGAAGTAGGAAGCGGAAACATACATAAAGACGCAAATTTCGCTGCAGCCCAGAATGGGATGATGGAAGATGTTTCTCATGATTACTTCAGCGATCATCAGCGCCCAGATAAGCGCGATGAGAACACCGGATGCATATCCGGATATCGTGCTGATTTTTTTAATAACTTTCATTGGCAAAGCCTCCTCATCGATTACAGAAGGGTCTTTCTTTACGGCTTTTTAACGGAAATGTCTTACTCCCGAACAGACCGACAGCCGGAGGAGGGGGCAGCCTCCCCCGGCTGTTCGGTTTCCGGGATGGGGTTTGCTAAGAAATTTTGCGGGTCAAATTATTTGCCGTATACCTGGTAAGCAATATCCATCGGCTCATATTTTTCTACCAAAGCACGATAGGTATCCAGAATCTCCTGGCCATTGTAGCCATAGGAATCGGCCTTGGCAACAAAGTCGGCAACGGTGGACTCCAGCTTTTCAGCCCACTTGGCCTGCTCGGTCTCATCCAGCGCGATTACGGTTTTGCCAGCGTCCTCGATGGCTTTAATGCTCTTCTTCAGCTCGCCGCCCATCCAGTCATCACTGGAATACTCATCAACAAAACGATCATAAACAGTGCGGAACGCTTCCTGAATATCAGTGGGGAGGCTGTTCCAGGTCTTCTCGTTCATATACAGGCTGGAGGTGGTATAGGTGCCGATACCGGAGAAGATGAAGTAATCAGCAACTTCCTGCAGCTTGTAGCTGACTGCCAAAGTCACAGGAATACCGGTAGCAGCTGCAACGGTATCACGCTCCAAAGCCTCATAGATCTCGGAAGCGTCCAGCGCAACAGGGGTAGCGCCCAGCATGGTCATCTCACTGTTTACAGCGCCCATGGCACGGATTTTCAGGCCCTGCATATCGTCCAGGTTATTGATAGCCTTATCAGTGGAAACAATAACAACCTCGGAGGGAACAACGGGGCCCAGGTTTACTACGCCCTGCTTCTTGCACATATCGGTGAAAGGAGCATAGGTATCAAACATCTCTTTCAGTGCTTTGTTGGCTACCCACTCGGAAGTGGTGGAATAAGGCAGCATGTCAACGAACAGCGGATAGAACTGGCTCTCATAGAAACCCTCGGGAACAAAGGCGATATCGGCCAGGCCGCCGCTTACCGCTTCCAGAGTCTCACCGGATTTGGTCATGGAACCACCGAAATAGGTCTCAAAGGTCACACGACCGTTGGTCTCCTTGGTCACCTGCTCCAGGAAATACTTCAGGCTGGCACCGTCGACACCGGTCTCCGGCAGATGGGTGGTAAATACCAGGTTGTAGGTCTTACCATTGTCTTCATCGGTCTGGCCGGGGTTGTTGCTGTTGTCGCCGCAGGCCACACACAGCAGAGCCATGCACAGGGCCATTACTACAGCAAATACTTTGGACAGCTTTCTCATTTTCTAACCTCCTATAATATCTTGCTTATCTATTGTAACAGGAGAGCGCTCTCCTGCTGCAAACAACTATTACGGGTTTCGTCTGTTTTTGAATTTATGATTTTGTAATATGGAATATTTTTTCTTTATTATAAATTGTTCATTCAGATTTTTCAATCTGTTTCTGAATGATTCATTATACCTAATTTGCATGACAGTGCTGCATAAAAATGTCCAATTTCATTTGCATTCCATTGTCATTCCGCACAAATCTAAGCGTTATTTTAGCACATTTCACTAAATAAGTGCCTGTTTTTTGTGATTTCTCATTGCATTATCCTCTTTTGTTCGGCAAAAATGTAGTTCTGCTATTCCGTATAATTCACTTTTCGTTTGCCTCTTTTCAGAATAATCGTTGTACCAAAAGCTGACCGCCATCGCGCTCCTATTCTGTATAATAAAAAAGAGCCTGTTTTAGGCTCATTCACATTTTGTATTGTTTTTCTCCTTTTCAATGCACACCACAACTCAATAAAAAAATATCCTGTACTATTATATGAAGCCAAACTCCTCCGTAAAAGCGCAGTAGGTGGATTGACTTCTCACCCACCAAATAAAAAAGACGCCATATGGCGTCTTTTTTATTTGGTGGGTCTTCAGGGACTCGAACCCTGGACCAACCGGTTATGAGCCGGGAGCTCTGACCAACTGAGCTAAAGACCCTTAGTAAAAAACGCCGCCGACAAAATGCACGGCGGCGTTTTGGCTCCCCCTGTCCGGCTTGAACGGACGACCCTGCGGTTAACA
>CALERQ010000127.1 GCA_937907305.1 uncultured Clostridia bacterium
AGGTCATCATGGGAGAGACGGAACGGCTTTCCCAGATGGTGGAGGAGCTGCTGGACTTTTCCCGCATCCAGGGCGGACGGATGGTGCTTACCCGCGAGAATGTGGACCTGGCGGCGGAGCTGAGCGATGTGGTGCTGATGTATACCGAACGGGCCCGGCGGGAAAACAAGACCCTGCTGTACGAGGAGCCGGAGGGCATCATGGTGGTGTACGCCGACCGCAACCGGCTGCGGCAGGTGTTTATCAACATTCTGGATAACGCCATCAAGTACTCCGACGGCGGAGACACCGTGGCGGTAACGCTGACCACCATAAGCGGCAGCGTTGTGATCTCGGTGGCGGATACCGGTATCGGCATAGCGCCGGAGGAGCTGCCGAGGGTGAAGGACCGTTTTTACAAAGGAAAATCCTCCCGCCGCGGTTCCGGCATTGGGCTGGCGGTGGCGGATGAGATCATCAATATGCACGGCGGCAGCCTAAAGCTCACCTCCCGCAAGGGAGAGGGCACCACCGTGACCATTACCCTGCCGCTGGCAAGGGGCTGAGAAAGGAAATAAACATACCCATATGGCAAACGAAAAAAAGAAAACTTCCATAGGCGGACAAGCCCTGATAGAGGGCATTATGATGCGGGGACCGTTCCTGACCAGTATGGCCACCCGGCTGCCGGACGGCAGCATAGATGTGGAGACCTGGGACACCCACAAGGGCAAAAAGGCGCACTGGACCCGCAAGGTGCCCTTTCTGCGGGGCATCTTCAATATGGTGGATTCGATGGTGGTGGGCTACGGCTGCCTGATGAAGAGCGCCGAAAAGGCCGGCGTGGAGGAGGATCCCACCAAATTTGACAAGTGGCTGGAGGAAAAGCTGGGCGATAACCTGATGAAGGTGCTGGGCGGCGTGGCCGTGGTGCTGGGGATCGCCCTGGCGGCGGTGCTGTTCATCTTTATCCCCACCGGGCTTTCCTCCCTGCTGAAGCCGCTCCTGGGCGCCGGCATCGGGCTTTCGCTCATTGAGGGTCTTATCAAGGTCATCATCCTGGTGGGATATATGTGGCTGTGCAGCCGCATGAAGGAGATCCACCGGGTCTTTGAGTACCACGGGGCGGAGCATAAGTCCATCGCCTGCTACGAGGCCGGGCTGCCCCTGACGGTGGAAAACATCCGGCCGCAGCGGCGGTTCCACCCCAGATGCGGCACCAGCTTTTTGTTCCTGGTGGTGTTTATCTCCATCATTGTGGGCTCCTTTATCAGCTGGGATAACCCGGCTATCCGGATGCTGCTGAAGCTGGCCCTCATCCCGGTGGTGGTGGGCATCAGCTATGAGCTGATCAAGCTGGCGGGCCGCTCCGACGGGATCCTGACCCGCATCATCTCGGCACCCGGCATGTGGCTGCAGCGCATTACCACCTGCGAACCGGACGACAGCCAGATAGAGTGTGCCATTGCCGCCCTGGAGGCGGTGATACCGGAGGACGAGAATGCCGACCGCTGGTAAAGGCACCTACCGGGAGCTGCTGCGGCAGGGGGAGCATCTGCTGCGGCGGCGGGTACACCCGGCCCCCTGCGACGATGCCGCGACGGACGCATTCCTGCTGCTGGAAAAGGTGAGCGGACTGAACCGTACCAACTACCCGCTGAAGAAGGATGAGCGCTATCCCCAGGCCGAACGGGAGGAATACCTTGCGCTGCTGCGGCGGCGGGCCGCCGGGGAGCCGGTGCAGTATATCCTGGGGGAATGGGACTTTATGGGGCGGGACTTTACGGTAGGCCCCGGGGTGCTGATCCCCCGGCCGGAGACCGAACAGCTGGCGGAGACGGCCATAGACTACCTGCGGAAACGGCCAAAATGCCGCGTGCTGGAGCTCTGCGGCGGCAGCGGGTGTATTGCCATTACGGTGGCGAAAACGCTGCCTGCGGCCAATGTGACGGTGCTGGAGCTATCCCCGGAGGCGATGGTGTACCTGCGGGCCAATATAGCCCGGCATGAGGCGGACAATGTGACCGCCGTGCAGGGAGATGCCCTCTGCCCTCCCCCGGAGATCCAGGGGCCGTATGAGGCCATCCTGAGCAACCCGCCCTATATTGCCAGCGGCGAGCTGCCCACCCTGCAAAAGGAGGTGCGGCGGGAACCGGACATGGCGCTGGACGGCGGAGCCGACGGGCTGGACTTCTACCGGGGGTTTAATGACATTTACCCGCGGATGCTGGCCCCCGGCGGACTGCTGCTGTATGAGATAGGCGAGGAGCAGGGCGAGGCAGTGGCCGCGCTGCTGCGAAAAGCCGGACTGGAGCGGGTGGCCATCCTGCGGGATGTGCACGGCCAACCCCGGAATGTGCTGGGCTATGCCCCGGATGAAAACTGAAAAAGGGTAAAAATAAATCCCCCTGAATGCAGCCATTTCCCTGCATTTGGGGGTTTGCCGTTTTTATATCCATTTGCGCCCGGGGTTACGAGGCGAGATCCAGCATCTTCTCCTTTACATCGGTATAATTGACATGGCTGTAAACATCCAGGGTGACGCCGGCCGAGGCGTGGCCCATGAGGTACTGCACGCTTTTGACATCCAGCCCACGGCGGACCAGCCCGGTGCAGAAGGTGTGGCGCAGGATGTGCGGGGTAAGGGCGGCGATGGGAATGCCGCCGCTTTGGGCGTAGCGCCGGTGGACATTGCGGAAGATGCGGTCGAAATCGACGCCGTGCAAGGGGCGGGAGCCATTGAGGCAGGGAAATAAAAAATGCCGCCGCTGACCGATGACCTGACACCGGCCGAACTGACGGGCCACAAGGATGCGCCGCTGGAGCGCTTCTGCCGCGGGGGCGGTGAGGGGGATCTTGCGGCAGCTTTTTTCGGTTTTTGGGGGCGCCCACACCATGCCGCCCTGCTCCGGGGAGTAGTAGACCTGGTGATCGACCTGGAGATAGCCGCTGTGCAGGTGGATATCCTCGACCGTGAGCCCGGCGCACTCCCCTGCCCTGAGACCGGTATGCAGAAGGATCACAAACAGGTCGCGATAGCGGCGGCAGTAGGTATCCTGTTCCATGAACTCCAAAAGGGCGGCCTGCTGCTGCGGGGTGAGGGCCTCCCGCTCCTTTTTGGGCTCCCGCTGGAGAAAGCCCAGCCGAAAGGAGAAGGGGTTCCAGCCGGCGGTGCCTTCTTCAACGGCATTTTTGAACACCGAGGAGAGGAAGGAATGGTCGTTGCGGATGGATTCGTAGGAGAGGCCGCCCTGCTGCAGGCGGGTGAAATAGAGCTTGCAATCCCCCACCGTGACATCCTTGGCCTTGCGGCTCCAGAGGTCATCCGACTGCAGGTGGGCGATGGTATTGCGGTAGCTGCGGCGGGTACGCTCCCGCAGGTTGGGGCGCAGCAGCATGTGGCGTTCCACCAGCTGGCCCACGGTGGCATTGCCCCCGGTGGAAAGGCGGCCCAGCAGCCGCTGGCGGGCGATCTCGTCCTCCTTTTGCCGGAGAGCCTCCAGTGTGGGGGCATAGCGGGTGCGGCGCTCGCCGCCCTCACTCCAGCGGAACTGGTAGCTGCCATCGGGGCGCTGGCTTTCTCCGGTGCGCAGCACGCGGCCGCGGGTGTCCTTGCGTTTTTCGGTTTTTTGTACTTCTTGCATACACATTAACTCCTTTCTCGGCGACAAAATTCGCCGGTATTCCCCATTCTACACTATTGGGGTGTGTTTTTGGAAGAGTTTTTGCGCTTACACCACTGGATGGTGTAATTTTTTCGCGATTTATGTAAATTAGTGTAAATATTACAATTTGGTAACGGCAACATTATCCATTTTGTATATTAACTGGGCGAATGAGGATATTATTGGGCGCAAAATGGGTTAAAAACATTGTGATTTGTGGTTTGCATTGGTGGCAAGAGTGGCCTGTCCCAAGCCCAAAGAGCACCCCATTTACACCACTTTTTACACACAAATTTGGGGGTGGGTGGTGTAGGAATGGT
>CALERQ010000128.1 GCA_937907305.1 uncultured Clostridia bacterium
CCGCTTCACCGCGCCCAGTCTCAATTGCCCCTGCCTCTCTCCCGAGTATGAGAACCCCAATGGCGTTCCGATCTCCGCTATCATCTTCGGCGGCCGCCGCGCCAAGACCGCTCCGCTGGTCTATCAGTCCCGCGATTGGGCCCATGGTGTCTTTGTAGGCTCCGTTCTGGCCAGCGAGACCACCGCAGCCGCTACCGGCGCTGTCGGTGTAGTCCGCCGCGACCCCATGGCCATGCGTCCCTTTATCGGCTACCATGTCGGCGATTACTTCGGCCACTGGCTGGAGATGGGCGAAAAGCTGGGCGATAAGGCTCCGAAGATCTTCCATGTCAACTGGTTCCGCACCGATGATGAGGGCAACTTCCTGTGGCCCGGCTTCGGCGATAACATGCGTGTCCTGCTGTGGATCCTGGCCCGCTGCGAAGGCAAGGTCAGCGCCCGCGAGACCGCCATCGGCTACCTGCCCTATGTCAAGGACATCGATATCGAGGGCCTGGAGAACGACGGCAAGGAGTTCACCCACATGATGCTGGATGAGCTGCTCAGTGTCGATAAGGCCCTGTGGCGCGAGGATGCCGAGAATATCGAGGGCTTCTACACCTCCATCGGCGAGCGTCTGCCCGCCAAGCTGTGGGAAGAGCTGGAGACCCTCAAGAAGAACCTCGAATAAGTGTAACATTTGGCCGGCTCCCTCATCGGGCGATGGGGGAGCCTTTTCCCACTATTCTTATCCAAAAGACCGGAGGACGCCATGGAAAGCATCTTTGAGAATACCACCACCCTTACCCGCCAGAATCTTACCGAAATGGCCCGGGCCACCGTCCCCCGGTGGAGCCTGCTGGTCGGCATCATCCCGGCGGTTTTGGCGGTCGCCGCCGCCATTTGGGATCTTGCCCGGCGGGGCATCAGCCTGTGGGCAGGACTTCTGCTGCTGGCGGCCTTTGCCTTGGTCATGACCACCTACGGCGCGCCCGCGCGGGTCGCGCTCAGGATCGCCAAGCGCAATTTTAAGAAATACGGCAGCGAGGTCACCGCCACCCTCTGCTTCTATGAGGATAAGGTCGTCGTCCGCAACCATCAGGAAGCTTCCGAGGGTGACCTTCGCTACGAGCAGATATTAGCCGTCCGCCAGAGCCCCCGCCTTTATCTGCTGGAGCTCCCCGGTAAAACCGCCCTGCTGTTGGAAAAAACCGCGTTCACCAAGGGCGCCCCGGAGGAATTCCCCGCCTTTATGCGGCAAAAATGCCCCGGCCGGGTCACATTTTGAGGAAAGCTCGCAATAAAAGACTTACATCCGGGAGAAAAATGTGCTATACCATCCCCCGTAAAAAGTGTGATCTAAAGTTCCGCAGAATCTCT
Source organism: uncultured Clostridia bacterium (assembly GCA_937907305.1). Taxonomy (GTDB): domain Bacteria; phylum Bacillota; class Clostridia; order Oscillospirales; family Ruminococcaceae; genus Angelakisella. The sequence continues at coordinate 1,360 of CALERQ010000128.1, forward strand.
TCTAATAGAAATAAGTCCTATGGGCGTAGTCTATTGCAAGTGCAAAAGATTACGCTCTTTATTATTTCTTTTACAGGAGGGCAAGCAATGCCAAAAACAAAAGCACAAGGGATCGTATTCGGAATATTGATGTCATTTTTTATGGCATACGGCATGGAGGTCTACAATATCGCCATCCGTATGGGTTACAACCTGACAGCAGGACAGGGTTTTTCGTCTATTTCCTATCCGGTGTTCCTCGAAGCACTGAAGGAAGCTGTGGGAATGAGCGTGGTTGTTTTCATTGTTTCCAATTTGGTCGGCAATCGGGCCGGGGCCGCCTTTATGGTAAGGCACTGCGACCCCGGGAAGGATAATCCGTATTTCTGCCGCGTTATGCGTCAGGCCGGCACCGTGATGGTTATGTGCCCTCTTATGAGCCTTATCGCGTCCATCCTTTTTCAAGTCATTCTGGGTGGCCAGCCGCTGTTCCGGCTGCCGGCCATTTGGGCGGGAACTGTGATGAAAAACTTCCCGATGGCCTTCTTCTGGAATATGTTCGCCGCCGCACCTCTCGTCCACTGGATATTTGAAAAATGGAACGGTAGAGCCCGCTAAATAGTCCGCGGATAATTTTAAAAGAAAGGCCCCCACCGCGCGGCGAGGGCCTTTTCTATTGTTATATCACTTTTTTCTTCAGCCACCGGCCGCTCAGGTACCGCGGCAGATAGAACGCGATGCGGATGAGCCAGTCCGCCACAATGGCCACCCACACGCCCATAATGCCCCACCCGAAGGAAACAAACAGGTGGCTGCACAGGATGCGCCCCAGCCACATACCGGTCATCGCGCCGATCAGGCAGAAGCGCACATCGCCCGCCGCCCGCAGGCAGGGAGTAATGGTAAAGGCCAGCGGGTACAGCGTCACCACAATGCAGAAGTAGAACCGCAGCAGCCGCAGCGCCACCGCCGTGGTCTCCGGCGTCAGCTTAAACAGCGAAAGAATGGGGTTCGCAAAAAGCAGCGTCCCGCCCGCCGTAATAAAAAGACAAATGTATGCCAGCCCCACCAGCCACTTGGTGTAGTATTTGGCGTCCCCAGTCTTGCCGGCCCCCAGGCATTGCCCCACTATGGGCACTGCCGCCAGGTGAATGGCCGAGGTCGGGATCAGGATAATGCTTTGCAGTGTGTTCATCACTGCGTTGGCGGTAATCGCACTGGTTACCAGGGTAGAAACCAAGCTTGCCACCAGCAGCTTACCAATGTTAAAGGCCGCGCTTTCCAGCCCGCTGGGGATGCCAATACGCAGGATCCGCCCGAACATCTCCTTTTGGAACCGCAGGTCGCCAAAGGAACGCATTCCTACCTTGCAGTCCGGCCGCAGCAGCTTGTAGATCATAATAACAGCACCCAGAATGCGGGAAGCCAGGGTAGCCAGCCCGGCGCCCAGCACCTCCAACCCAAAGCCATAGATCAATATGGCATTGCCGATGAGGTTCAGCACATTGGCCGCCGTGCTCACCGTCATCGAAAGCTTGGAATTCCCGACCGCCCGGAAAACGCTGGCCCCTACATTATACAGCGCCAAAAAGGGATAGCTTATAATAGAAACGGTAAAGTAGGTACGGGCATAGGCCATCACCTGTGGCTCTATCTGCCCAAACAGCAGCACTAGCAGCGCATCCCGGAACAGCATAAACGCTACCGAGATCATCAGCGAAAAGCCCACCAGCAGCAGGGTCAGCTGCCCCACGCTGCGCCGGGCGTTTTCTTCCTCCCCCCGGCCGATGTACTGCGCCAGTACTACACCGCCGCCGGTGGCCAGCGCCGGGAACAGCCACAGGAATACTGCGTTCACCGAATCAATGAGCGATACCCCGGAAACCGCCGCTTCGCTGCAGCTGGCTACCATTACCGTATCCGCCATGCCTATGGTCATGGCCAGCGCCTGCTCTATCATCAGCGGTACCAGCAGCTTCCGCAGGTCCGCCCGGCTAAACATCCTCTCCAACTTGCTGTCTCCTTTTCTCTCTGCAAAATCACGAGTCCCTATTGTACCACGCCCACGGCGCAATTGCAAATGCAGGTTTTAGCAGGGGGCAGGTCAGGGCCGCAGGCCAAGCCGCCCCCGGGCGGCTTATGCGGGCTTCGCCCGCATCGGCGGCTCCGCCGCCGGGCCTGCGGCCCGCTCTTTCCCAACCCCTTCCCTTTACGGGAAAGCCTTCCTCCGCACCGCTGTGTCACACAATCCCCACTAAAATGTAAAATATACTTGACATTATGGCGGAACAGTGCTATGCTGAAAGCAGAAAGCGAGGCGAGGAGCAATGGATGCTTTTCTGCAAAGCCCATGGGCGCCGCTGCTGCTGGCAGTGGTCGTTTGGGGCGTGATGCAGCTGGTAAAGGCTCTGTTGGATCGCAAATAAGGGGGCGCGGATATGGACTTCGTATTTTTGGGCTTTATGGCGGCGATGGTAGTCGCCGGACTGGTGGTCGGCAAGCTGGCAGGGAAAAAGCTCGGCAAAGCCGAATTTGATGAGCGGCAGCAGCTGGCCCGCGGAAAAGCCTACAAGGCAGGCTTTTATACCCTGCTGGTGGGGCTGCTGGCGGTGTACCTCATCCCGATCTTTACCGAGTGGCAGCCAAAGGATGCAGCGCTGCTGCCCTTTTTGGTGATTTGCGTGGGGGTGACGGTCTTTGCTTGTGTAGCTGTTGCCAACGATGCCTACCTCGGCATCCGGCAGAACCCGCGCGCCATGCTGCTTGTGCTTGGCATCGTGGTGGTGGGGAACCTGACTGCGGGGCTTTCTGCCATGGGGGCGGTGGGCTTTGCCGATGGCCTGGCGGTGGAGAACAGCATGAATTTTATCATCGCTGCCATGGGCCTCATCATACTGGCGGCACTGGCCATCCGGCTGCGGGTGGCTGCCAAAGACGAGGAGTGACGCCATGAAGAACTTGAAGTTAAAAGCAGCCCGGGCGGCGATGGGTCTTTCCCAGCAGGGGCTGGCGGAGCTGTGCGGCGTTTCACGGCAGACCATTGTGGCCATAGAAAAGGGGGACTACAACCCCACCATCAACCTGTGCCGGCAGATCTGCCGGGTACTGGGCAAAACACTGGATGAGCTGTTCTGGGAGGATGAGCAGGAGGAGCCGGAGGATTAGAATCTTGGCCTGCAAGCCTCCATCCGCTCTCCCCAAATCAAAAGCACACCTCCCCCAAAAGGAAAAGGTGTGCTTTGCTTTTTTGTATGGTTTACAGCTCCTCGCGGGCCAGCTCCTTCATGCTGTCCGCTTCAGTGATCTTCCGGATCACCCGGCAGGGGTTGCCCGCCGCCAGGGTCCCGTCAGGAATATCATGGATGACAACGCTCCCGGCGCCGATCACCACATCGTTGCCGATGGTCACCCCACCGATAATGGTCACATTGCACCCGATCCACACATTGTTGCCAATGCGGATGGGCTCGGCGTTCTCGGCAATGGTGGGCAGCCCGTCATCCCCCAGCATCAGGCCCAGCCGCTCGTGGGCGATCAGCGGGTGAGAAGCCGCCATCAGCGAAACATTGGGCGCGATCATCACATTATCCCCAATGTAAACATCCGCGTCATCCAGCACGCAGAAGTTGTAGTTCGCGAAGAAATCCTCCCCGATGTAGGTATGGATGCCGTAATTGAACTGCACCGGCGTCTGGAAGTAGAACCGCTCCCCGATGCTCCCCAGAATGGACCGCATCAGCCCCGGAATGCGTTCGTCGTACTCATCCAGCGTGTTCACCAGCCGGCAGGTCTCGTGGGCCTTGTGCTTGGTGTCCCGCAGCTCCATCGAGTTGGGCCGGAACAGCAGCCCCGCTTTGATTCTCTCGGTTTCTTTCATGTCGTTTCCTCCTTTAATTTCGATAATGTAACCGGTTACATTTTGATTATAATATACCACGCCGCCCCCATGTTGTCCAGCATTTTCTGCCCGCCTTCGCAAAAAATCTTGACATTCCGCCCGACAATTTGTACTCTTAGATCGTATCATCTTACAGAGGGGGAGTATGCGCCATGCCGTCCGATTTTGAGGCCTTCTATCTGCGGCACTACCGGGCCATCTACCGGGTCTGCTTTGCCTTCCTCAAAAATGCCGCCGATGCCGAGGACTGCACCGAGGATACCTTTGTCCGCGCCATGACCGCCGAGGTCACCTTCCAGAATGAACGCCACGAGCGCAGCTGGCTCACCACCACCGCCATGAATCTCTGCAAGGACCGCTTAAAGCACTGGTGGAACAAAAAGACCTCTCCCCTGGAGGAGGAGCTGGAGCAGCCCGCCCCGGAGCAGGAGGATCTCAGCGCCGTCACCGCGGCCGTACAGGCCCTCCCCGTCAAGTATAAGGAGGTCGTCTGGCTTTATTATTACGAAGGCTACGGCACCGATGAGATCGCGGCCATGCTGCACAGGCCGCCGTCCACCGTCCGCAATCAGCTGCGGGATGCCCGCATCAAATTAAAAGAATCCCTGGGAGGTGAGGAGCTGTGAATCAAAACGAGATCAAAAAGGCGCTGGAGGAAATAGAACCCGCCCCTGGCGCGCAGGAGCGCATGTACCAGAATATCCTGCGCAAGGCCGCCGAACAGCAGGCCGCCCCCAAAGAAGAAAATATCACCGCTTTCCCCGCCCGCAAAAATCCCCAGTGGAAGCGCTGGGGCAGCCTGGCTGCTTGCCTGGCGCTGGTGCTGGCCGTGGGTCTGCTGCTCCCCCGCCTGCGGAATAACGATATCGAACCGCCCGATCCGCCGGTGCTGGTCGGCTCCCCCTATGAGGATGTCACCGGCCCCGAAGATTTCGCGAAGCTCGGCTTCACCATCGCGGCCCCGGCGGAAGCGGAGGACCTCTATTACTACATTCTGGATGGCGAGATCGCAGGGGTAGATTTTGCGCTGAACGGTCACAGCTACACCTACCGGGCAGCCAGGCTGGAGGGGGATTTTTCCGGAGCCAACGGTATGGTCACCGGCAGCAGCTCCCTTCATGCCGAATACAACGCCACACTGGACCACCTTTCTCCCAACCAGTGGCGTGCCCATTGGGAATATGATGATGTCAGCTGCTACCTCACCAGCTCCGATGCCGCCGAGGAGGAGATCATCGCCGTGGCGCTCTCCCTCCTCCCGTAAAAACCGCATATTTCACCCCATTTTCGGAGAGCTTCCCCCTCTCCGAAAATTTTTTTATTTTTTCGCCGACAAATCCCACCCCTCCATCGTATGGATAGATGAACGGGAAAAGAAACCTTTCCCCCAAAAATCCATTTCGATAAGGAGAATAAAAAACCATGAAACGCGTTATCACCCTTCTGCTGTCCCTTATGCTCGTCCTGTCCCTGGCCGCCTGCGGCAACAGCAATAATAACGGCGGCAAGACCGAGGTCACCCTCACCGCCGCCGAGGTGCTCGATTCTCTCAAAAAGTCCCTGGGCGAAAGCTACACCAGCGATACCGCCGAAACGGAGGACCGCATGACAGGCTACTGGGGCCTCGATCTCAGCCAGGTGGAAAGCTGGGCGGCCGAAACCAACTCCAATTCCAGCCTCAATTCCGATTGCGCCATCATCCTCAAGGTAAAGGACGGCTATGCCAATACGGCTGCCGCCGCGCTGCAAAAAGGCTTCGATCAGATCGTCAGCTACAACCGCATGTACGATATGGACCTCCAGCGCGTCCTGCAGGGCCGCCTTTACATCAATGGCAACTATGTCGCCCTCATCATTGAGGGTCAGCAGGGCGATTGGCAGGCCAGCGCCGAGGATCAGGCCAAATTCGCCGCTGAGGAAGCCGCCAAGGTAGACGAGGCCTGGAAAGCCGTCTTTGGGGCC
>CALERQ010000129.1 GCA_937907305.1 uncultured Clostridia bacterium
CTCCCCGAGTGACTTTTGGTTACTTTTCTTCACAGAAAAGTAACCCCCCGCCGGGTAGGCGTACAAATTTTGATATCTAAAAGGCCCCGCCCCGCCGTTAGGCGACTACAAACGATCCCCCGCCGGGTAGGCGTGCAAATGAAAACTTTTTATAAATCTCCCCGCCGCCAGGCGACCACCAATTTGGCCCAATAATTCTTTTGCTTACTTCTCCTCAAGGAAAAGTAAGCCCCGCCCCCTCATTGCAAAATTTCTCCCCCCGTGGTATAATATAAAATCGACTTAATGGCAAAGGAGGGACTCCCATGGATGTCCGCGTCGGCGATATTCTGCTGATGAAGAAAAAGCACCCCTGCGGCGGCGAGGAATTTACCGTCACCCGCAGCGGCATGGATTTTAAGCTGGTGTGCCGCACCTGCGGCCGGGAGATCATGATCCCCCGCGCCAAGGCCGAGCGCCATATCAAAAAAATCACCCACCCGGAGGAGCAGTAGCGGCACCTTACACACCCCATAAAATTTGCGTAAGGAGTTTTTTGCGATGCTTGAGGGACTTTTGGCGGCGCATCGCCGCTACGATGAACTTTCCGCCCAGCTTTCCCAGCCCGATGCCGCCGCGGATATCGGCCGCTACCGGGCCCTGATGAAGGAATATAAGGAGCTGGAGCCGCTCTCCCGCCAGTACCTGGCGCTGGCCGCCGCCGAAGAGGCGCTGGCTGAAGCCCGGGAGCTGCTCTATTCCCACGATGCCGAGCTTTCGGCCATGGCCGCCGAGCAAAAAGCGGAAGCGGAGGCGGAGATCGCCCGTCTGACCGAGGAAGCCCGGCTGATGCTGCTGCCCCACGACCCGCGGGATGACCGCAGCGTGATTATGGAGCTGCGCGCCGGAACCGGCGGGGAAGAGGCCGCCCTTTTCGCGGCTGACCTGTACCGCATGTATAATCTCTATGCCGCGGCCCGCGGCTGGCAGGTGGAGCTGATGAACGCGGGCGAGACCGAACTCGGCGGCTACCGGGAGATCGTTTTTTCGGTGGAGGGGGAAAAGGTTTTTTCCCGGCTCAAATTCGAAAGCGGCATTCACCGGGTGCAGCGTGTGCCCGTTACCGATAGCCAGGGCAAGATCCAAACCTCCGCCGTCACCGTGGCCGTCCTGCCGGAGGCCGATGAGGTAGAGATCCGCATCGACCCCAAGGACCTTAAAATCGATACCTTCCGTTCCAGCGGGGCGGGCGGCCAGCACATCAATAAAACCGAGTCCGCCATCCGTGTTACCCACCTGCCCACCGGCCTGGTGGTGGAATGCCAGGATGAGCGCAGCCAATACAAAAATAAAGACCGCGCCCTTAAAATTCTGCGCAGCCGCCTGCTGGAGGCGGCCGAACAGGCCCAGAACGACTCCATCGCCGCCGACCGCCGCCGTCAGGTGGGCTCCGGCGACCGCAGCGGGCGCATCCGCACCTACAATTTCCCCCAGAACCGGGTCAGCGATCACCGCATCGAGCTGACGCTGTACCGGCTGGATGCCGTGATGAACGGTGACCTTGACCTGCTCATCGAGCCGCTTTTGGCGCACGAGCAGGCCGAAAAACTGCAAAACAGGGAGACTCCCGAACCATGATGAAAACAGAACTCATCCGAATATACGATCCTGCCCAGGATGCCGAGGGCGTGCTGCGCGCCGGGGATATCCTCCGGCACGGCGGGCTGGTTGCCATCCCCACCGAAACGGTGTACGGCCTGGCTGCCAACGCCTATGATGAAGCGGCTGTCAGGGCGGTGTACGCCGCCAAGGGCCGCCCCAGCGATAACCCCATGATCGTCCACATCGCGGAGCTTTCCGCCCTGCCGGAGCTGGTGACCGCCATCCCGGAAAACGCCAAGATCCTGGCGGAAGCCTTCTGGCCCGGTCCCCTTACCATGGTGCTGCCCCGCTCATCCAAAATTCCCCTGACCACCACCGGCGGCCTGGAAACCATCGCTATCCGGATGCCCAGTCACCCGGTGGCCCGTGCCGTTATCCGGGCGGCTGGCGTGCCGCTGGCCGCGCCCAGCGCCAACCGCAGCGGCAGTCCCAGCCCTACCACCTACCGCCATTGCATCGATGACCTTTGGGGGATGGTGGATGCCATTGTGGAAAGCGATGACTGCACCGTCGGGGTGGAATCCACCGTGCTGTGCTTCCTGCCGGACGGCACCCCGCAGGTGCTGCGCCCCGGCGCTGTTACCCCGGAGGAGATCCAGCGCCGATGCGGATGCGTTTCGGTCGCCGAGGCCGTCCTACATATGCTCCCGCAGGATGCCGCGGCCCCCAGCCCCGGCATGAAATATAAGCACTACGCCCCCGCCGCCGCCCTTACGCTGCTGTGCGGCAGCCGGGAGGACTACGCCGCCCGGGTGAACGAATACTATGAGAATTTGCAGCGGGCAGGGGAGGAGGACGGCTTCTACGCCATGTGCTTCGATGAGGATGTCTCCCTGCTGGAGGCCCCCACCATCAGCTACGGCGTGGCCTACGATTACCCCTCCCAGGCGCAGAACCTCTTTGATGTGCTGCGCCAGCTGGATAAGCTGCAGGCCACCGAGGTCTATGTCCATGCCCCGGAGCCGGAGGAGATGGGCCTTGCCGTCTACAACCGCCTGCTGCGCGCCGCCGCCTTCCGGGTGGTCCAGCTCTAAAAGCCTCCCTTGTGTAAAGGGAGGTGGTGAGCGGAGCGAACCGGAGGGATTGC
>CALERQ010000130.1 GCA_937907305.1 uncultured Clostridia bacterium
TGGGTGGAAATTCCGGCCGCTCCGGTCATCATCGTGGAGGGGGCATATAGCCAGCACCCGCAGTTTGGACGCTATGCCGATCTGACGGTGTTCTGTGATATCACTCCGAAGGAACAACAGCGGCGCATTACCGCCCGCAATGGAGAAGAACGCTGGATGGTGTTTCAGGAGCGCTGGATTCCGTTGGAGGAAAAGTATCTGGCAGAGTACCATATCAAAGAAAATGCCATGCTGACCGTATGAACATTGTGTGAATACAGGGCAATATCCGGAAGAATTGGTTGCAATTCCCGGGGGCTTTGTATATAATTTAATCACATTTGCGGGCAATGCCCGAAAATAAAGGAGGTAAACTGATGTCCGAATACATTCTGAGCTGCTGCTCCACTGCGGATCTTTCCAAGGAGTACTTTGAAAGCCGTAATATTCACTATATCTGCTTCCACTATATGCTGGGGGATAAGAGCTACCCCGACGACCTGGGTCAAAGTGTGCCGTTTGACGAGTTCTATGCCCGCATGGCGGCCGGCGAAATGACCAAGACTTCCCAGGTGAATGTAGATGAATTTGTGGCCTACTTCGAGGGCTTCCTCAAGGAGGGCAAGGATATTCTGCATGTCAGCCTGTCTTCCGGCCTTTCCGGTTCGGTCAATTCCGCCCGTATTGCGGCAGAGGAGCTGACCGAGAAGTACCCCGACCGCAAAATCTATGTGGTGGATTCCCTGGGGGCTTCCTCCGGCTATGGCCTGCTGATGGATAAGCTGGCGGACCTGCGCGATGAGGGTAAGACCCTGGAGGAAGTGCGTGACTTTGCCGAGGCGAACCGCCTGAAACTGCACCACTGGTTCTTCTCCACCGACCTGACCTTCTATGTCCGCGGTGGCCGTGTTTCAAAAGCTGCCGGTTGGTTCGGCACCGCGCTGAAGATCTGCCCGCTGCTGAATATGGACGATGAGGGTCACCTCATTCCCCGCCAGAAGATCCGCGGTAAAAAGGCTGTCATCCAGCAAATTGTAAAAGAAATGGAAAACCACGCCCAGGGCGGCCATGATTACAATGGCAAGTGCTTTATCTCCATGTCTGCCTGCTATGATGATGCCCGCGCTGTTGCTGATCTGGTAGAGGAGAAGTTCCCGCACCTCAACGGTAAGGTCATGATCAATAATATTGGTACCACCATTGGCAGCCATACCGGCCCCGGTACCGTGGCACTGTTCTTCTGGGGCGATGAGCGTACCCACTGATCATATTTTTAATGTAATGTCCGAAAGGAGCGCCTTTTATGGCTAAAACCGGCTTTTCCGGCAAAAATATCCTCATCAACCTGATCGTCACCATTGTGGCGGGTTTCATCTACTTTTATGTGGAGCTGCCGCCCATCAATCTGCACTCGGCAGCATTTTATAGCTTTTTTCTGTTTCTCTCGGTAGTATACTGCATCACTGCGGTTATCACTTCCGGCATCTACCGCCAGGCGGAAAACGGCAAGACCTTCTGGAAACTGCTGAAAGGCAGCTGCATCGTGCCGCTTATCGTCATCGGCGCGGTATTTGTCATCTATGTGGTTGGCGGGCTGCTTTCCAGCGTTATCATCCGCAGCGGCGCCTATGCCAAGCTGATAACTGTGGAGACCGGTGACTTTACCCAGGATATCGAGGAGATCTCGTTTGATCAGATCCCCATGCTGGACCGGGATTCGGCCGAAAAGCTGGGTGACCGCAAGCTGGGCGAGCTGGCCGATATGGTAAGCCAGTTTGAGGTGGCGGATAACTATACCCAGATCAATTACAAGGGTCGTCCCGTGCGTGTTACACCGCTTCGGTACGGCGATGTATTCAAGTGGCTGAATAACCGCAGCGCCGGCTTGCCCGCCTATCTCATCATTGATATGGTGACGCAGGAGGTAGATGTGGTTCGTCTGCCGGAAGGGATGCACTATACCACGGCTGAGCACTTCAGCCGCAATCTTTACCGCCACCTGCGGTTCCAGTATCCCACCTATATCTTCAATGAACCGACCTTTGAGATCGACGAGGAGGGCACGCCCTACTGGGTTTGCCCACGCATTGTCAAGCGTATTGGCCTCTTTGGCGGCACCGATATCCAGGGTGTCGTACTGGTGAATGCCATTACCGGCGAAAGCCAGTACTATACCGATGTCCCAACCTGGGTGGATGGTGTCTACTCGGCGGAGATCATTATGGATCAGTACGATTACTATGGCACCTATCAGGGCGGTTTCATCAATTCGCTGTTTGGCCAAAAGAATGTGACCGTGACCACCGAGGGCTATAACTACATTGCAGCTAATGACGATGTATATGTCTACACCGGCGTGACCTCGGCCGGCAGTGATGAATCCAATATCGGCTTTATCCTGACCAACCAGCGCACCAAGCAGACCACATTCTACTCTATTGCGGGCGCCGAAGAATTCAGTGCCATGAACAGTGCCGAGGGTGTGGTGCAGCACCTCAATTACAGCGCTACTTTCCCGCTGCTGCTCAATATCAGCAATCAGCCCACCTACTTTATGGCGCTGAAGGACTATGCCGGCCTGGTGAAGATGTATGCCATGGTTAATGTTCAGCAGTACCAGATCGTTGCCACCGGAGCCTCGGTAGAGGAATGCCAGAGCAACTATTATAAACTGCTGCGGCAGAACAAGCTGGATACCGGGGAAGCCCCCATTCTGCCGGCGGATGAGGATACTGTGACCGGCACCGTAACGGCGCTGCGCTCCGCCGTCATTGATGGTACCACCATGTACTATGTGACACTGGATGCGGGCAATACTGTCTACTGCATTTCCGCCGGTGATGTGGAAAAGGTCATTTTGCTGAATGTGGGCGACCGGATCACCATCACCTATGAGCCGGATTCTATGCGGGATGACCTCATCTGCACAGCCAATGCTTTTGACTGGGCTGCTGCAGAGGAACCGACCGAGCCTGTGGAGGAGCCAGAACTGCCGGATGCCCCCTCTGAAGCGGCGTAACTGTAAATAGCAAATTCACTGCAAAGTCCCTGCCCATAGCGGCAGGGACTTTTAGCGGTTCACGGCTTTTATTAAGATTGTTTGAATAATGTTGCGGAAGCATTGACAATAGGACCATAAGGCTGTAAAATATATTTGACATTAAACATTCGATCGGAGGGAGCAAAATGCTCAGAATCGAACACCTGACCAAAACCTACGGCGACAAAAAGGCCGTGGATGATCTTTCGTTACATATCCGTGCGGGAGAGATCTATGGCTTCATCGGGCATAATGGTGCCGGTAAAACCACGACCATTAAATCCTGCTGCGGGATTCTGCAGTTTGAAGAAGGGGAGATCTATGTGGATGGGGTATCCATCCGGGAGGATCCCATCGGCTGCAAGCGAAAGATTGCCTATCTGCCGGATAACCCCGACCTGTACGAATTTCTCAGTGGGGTTCAGTATCTCAATTTTGTTGCCGATGTATACGGCGTTTCCAAGGAGGATCGGGAGCGGCGCATCAAGGAGTATGCCGATCTCTTTGGCCTTACCGAAGACCTTGCCCAGCCTATCAGTGCCTATTCCCATGGTATGAAGCAGAAACTGGCCATCATTTCCGCTCTCATCCACAGCCCCAAGCTGCTCATCATGGATGAACCATTTGTTGGCCTGGACCCCAAGGCGGCCCATGAGCTTAAGCAGATCATGCGGCGGCTGTGTGACAGCGGCTCGGCCATTTTCTTCTCCACCCATGTACTGGAGGTAGCCGAAAAGCTTTGCGATAAGGTTGCCATTATTAAGGGCGGCCACCTGGTGGTTTCCGGCACCATGGAGGAGGTAAAGGGACAGGATTCCTTGGAGGATGTGTTCCTGGAACTGGAGGACGACAATGCTTAAAACGCTGCTGAAAGTCCAGTTTGCCGCGCTCAAGGCTTCGCTGCTCCGCAGCCGCCGCAAGCAGACCAAAGGCGGCACAGGCCGCACTATCGGCTTTGCTGTGCTGTTCCTTTATGTCATCATCTGCTTTTTTATCATGTTCGGCAGCATGTTTTCTTCCATCTGTATGCCGCTGCACGAACTGGGCCTGGGCTGGTTGTATTTTGCCATCGCCGGTTTGATGGCTTTTATGCTCACCTTCATCGGCAATGTGTTTGCTACCCAGACGCAGCTTTTCGATGCCAAAGATAATGAGCTGCTGCTCTCCATGCCCATCGCGCCCAAGTTCATCCTGGGCAGCCGTATGCTGCTGTTGCTGGCGCTGGATCTGGGCTATGTGCTGCTGGTAATGGGACCGGCCGGTGTGGTATATTGCATGAATTACCCCGTTACTGTGCTAAGCGTGGCGTATTTTATTATCAGCACGCTGCTGCTGCCGCTGATGGTACAGGCGTTCTCCTGCCTTGTTGCGTGGATCATCTCTCTCATCAGCAGCAAAATGCGCAATAAGAATATCATTACCATGGTGGTGTCACTGCTCTTTTTGGCGGCGTATTTCTATCTTTACAGCAAGATGGGCGATATCATCTCCGGCCTCATCGCAAACGGCACTGCCGTCGCCGTCGCGTTCAAAAAGTACGCTTTCCCTGCGTATTATTTCGGCGTTGGTATCGCGGAGCATAACCTGACCTATTTGCTGCTGTATACCGTTTGCACCCTGGCAGTATTCGAACTGGTATACGCTATCCTTTCCCGCAGTTTCCGGCAGATCACCACGGCAAAGAAGGGCGCCGCGCGCATTAAATACAAGGAAAAGGCGATGCATGTCAACAGCCCGGCTGCCGCGCTGCTGCGCAAGGACTTCCGGCACTTCATTGGCAACCCCATGTATGTACTCAATGCGTGGATGGGAGAGATCCTGCTGGTTGTTGCCTGTGTCGCCATGCTTATAAAAAAGGATATCCTTACCGAGCTGCTGCCGATACTGAATGGGAAAGGGGAAACCATGGGGCTGATTCTCTGTGTGATCCTTTGCGGTCTCAGCTGCACCAATCTTATCACGGCCCCATCCATCTCGCTGGAGGGCAAGAACCTTTGGATCGCGCAGTCCATCCCGGTGTCTGCCGGTGTGGTTCTCCGCGCCAAGGTCAAGCTGCAAATGCTGCTCTGTATTCCCATTACAGCGCTTACTGCCCTGCTGATGGGGATTATGCTAAAGCTGGAGCTGCTCACATTGGTGCTGGTTGTGCTGATATCTGCCGCGTTCAATGTATTTACGGCGCTATTAGGTGTGGTGGTCAATCTGCGCTTCCCCAAGTTCGATTACATCAACGAAACAGTCGTTATCAAGCAGAGTATGAGCACCATGATTTGCATGTTCGGCTCTATGGCTGTGGTGCTGGTGTTGGCACTGTTGTATGCATTGCTGCTCTCCGCAAGTGTTACGCCCACATTGTTCCTTGCCATCTGTTTGGTACTTTTGGCTATTGTATGTGTGTTGATGTGGCGGTATCTGGGCCACGGCGGCAGTGCCCGTTTTGCAGCCTTGCAGGCGGATTAAAGCAAGAAATCGTATTTTGTGCTCTCCTTTCCGGGAGAGCACAAATTTTTTGCACCTTTTTCTCGAAAAAATGCAAAAAAGGAGTTGACTTTACGCCGGGAAAATGGTAATATAACAAAGCTGTCACCCACGGGGGTGCGGCGAAGATGCACCTTGAAAATTGAACAGCATT
>CALERQ010000131.1 GCA_937907305.1 uncultured Clostridia bacterium
CCATGATGACAGCCAGTACCAGTGCGAGTACTTTTTTCATTGTGATTTCCTCCTAAAATTATTTTGGTGTGGTGTGCGGCGTCTCCACCGCCGCTTACCATGGTCATTGTATTACATATTGTAACCAATTGCAACCCCCTTTTGCAATTTTTAGGGTGAAAATTTGTAAATAATCCGTGAATTCCTCCAACCATATACAGATGTGTCCGCCAGAGATACACAATTCGGTTACAATTTCGTAATCAGTGTAATTTTTCCCGCCCCGGCCCAAATTATTTGCCCCGCTTGACATTGCGGATGCGAAATGTTACTATAAATGCGAAGGGTACGACCGGACAGCGGTTGGTTCCCCCGGTGGTTGGCTAAATAACCGTCAACTTTGCGAGAGATGGGCGGTTATCTTTTATTGCTTGACATCATAGCGGCAAAATGCTACTATAATAACGAGGGTGCGACCGGACAGCGGTTGTCTCCCCCGAATGATAGTTAAAAAATAACCGTCAAGCTGGCGAGCGTTGGGCGGTTATTTTTTATTGCCTTGAAATAAAGCAATGATGCCGATAATTACTAAACAAAAGGCAAAAAGCGCCTCGTATGTAACCATACGCATCACCCCCTTCCCAAAGGAACGGGGAAAACAACCGCCGGCCGTGTTGGTCGCACCATGGTTATGATAGCATAGCCGACAAAAAAAGACAAGCCCCCCCGGATTTTTCCATCCGCAGGGGCTTTTCTTTTTATTATATGCCCAAATACATGGCCATGTACTGCTTGGCGCTGCGCCGCCAGCTAAAATCGCACTTGAGGGCGCGGGGCAGCATTTCGGCGCGGTACTCGCTGTGATACAGCCCCATGGCCCGCCGCACGGCCCCCAGCATGTCATCGGCATTGTAGCTCTGGAAGGTGAAGCCGCAGCCGCCACCCGGGGTATCCCAGTCGATGATGGAATCCGCCAGGCCGCCCGTGCTGCGCACAATGGGGATGGCGCCATACCGCAGGGCGATCATCTGGGCCAGGCCGCAGGGCTCGCTCTGGCTGGGCATCAGGAAGAAATCGGCTCCGGCGTAAATTTGCCGGGAAAGGGTGGGCATAAACCCGCAGGTAAAGGCCACCTGCCGGGGGTGCCGCCGCTGCATCTCGTGGAAAAATTCCTCGTACTGCTGCTCTCCGCTGCCCAGGATGACCACCTGCATGCCCATGCGCAGCATATTCTCCATGGCGTAGCGCACCAGGTCAAAGCCCTTGTGGCTCACCAGGCGGCTTACCATGGCCAGGATGGGGGTATCGGGTTCTTCCGGCAGGTGCATCTGCTGCTGGAGGGCAGCTTTGCACAGGGTTTTGCCCTCCGGCTTGCGGGCGGAGAAATTGGCGGCCAGGGCGTGATCCTTGGAGGGATTGTAGCCTACGGTATCAATGCCATTGAGAATGCCGCACAGCTTCCACTCCTTCTGCCGCAGGATCTCATCCAACCCGTGGCCAAAATAGGGGTCAAGGATCTCTTTGGCATAGGTGGGGCTTACGGTGGAGATGCGCTCGCATTCTTCCAGCGCGCCTTTCATCATGTTCAGGTCGCCGTGGAATTCCACCTTGCCAATGGCCCAATCCGGCAGGCCACACACATCCCCGGCCACATCCAGCCCAAACTGCCCTTGATACTGGATATTGTGGATGGTGAAAACGGTATGGGTGCGGGAGAGCTTGGGGACTTCGCGATAAAACACATTGAGGTAAACCGGGATAAGAGCAGTCTGCCAGTCATTGCAGTGGATGACATCCGGCTCGTAATCAATGTGGGTCAGGGTCTCCAGCACGGCCTTAGAGAAAAACGCAAAGCGTTCGGCTTCATCAAAGTAGCCGTAGATGCCGCCCTCCCGTTTGAAGTACTGCTCATTATCCAGGAAGTAATACTGCACGCCGCCATACTGCATGGTAAAGACACCGCAGTGCGCCACCCGCCAGGAAAGCGGCACCCCAAAGCTGGTGAGGAAGGTCATATTGGCACGCCACTGCAAACCGATGCTGCCGTAAAGCGGCATGATGACCCGGCACTCGGCGCCTTCCTTTTGCAGGGCAGCCGGCAGGGAACCGGCTACATCGGCCAGCCCGCCGGAGGCGGCAAAGGGGCTGCACTCACTGCACGCAAACAGAATTTTCATCGCAGGCTTTCCTCCTTATATAAAGTAACCGCGCGGCACAGGACAGGCTCCCGCACCGCCGGCCCCACAGGGCCGGCGGCCCGCAGCCGACAGGCTGCGGGTGAGCGCGCCGAAGGCGCGCGTGCGGGGGCCATCGCCTGCGGCTGCCGCACAGTTTTGGTCAAGCTAAAATAAGCGTGGTTCAGACTCGGGTATCCCGCGGGATGTAAAGCGGATAGCTGGCATAGCCCGCCAGACGGCGGTTATCGGCCACCAGCACACCCTTGTCGCAGATGCAGTAATCCAGGTCGGAGCCGTTGCCAATGTAACAGCCCTGCATGATGATGGAGTTTTTCACCACCGCGCCATGCCCAATGCGGGCCCCACGGAATACGATGCAGTTTTCCACCCGGCCTTCGATGATGCAGCCATCGGCCACGAGAGAATTGGAAACGGCGGCGGAAAGGCCGTATTTCACCGGGACCTCATCCTGCACACGGGTGTAAACGGGGCGGTCCATGGGGAACAGGGCACTGCGCACCGCGGGGTCCAGCAGGCACATCGAGATCTCAAAGTAGGCCTGCATGCTGTTGGCCGCCCGGCAAAAGCCGTCATACCGATAGCAGTAGATGGGCAGCTCCCGGCCTTTTTGGATCAGGCAGGTATCCACAAAGGAATACTGGTTCAGGCTGGCGGCTTCGGTCACCAGCTGAATGAGCAGTTCCCGGTTGACGATATACATATTATTGAACATCAGGTTGCCCTCACCACCGCGGGTGGCTTCCAGCAGGCGGCCGTCCTCCCCGGCGGAAACCATGACCGAACTGTGCCCGTGCTCCGTGCAGATAAGGGTAATGCCTGCTTTATGCGCAATGTGATATTCCAGGACATCGGAAAGATCGACACCGCAGATGACATCGCAATCCGAAACGGCGATGTAATCGGCGCTGGAGCTTTGCAGATAGCCCAAAAGGCCGGTCATCGATTCCAGCGTACCGCGGCTGTAACCGGCGCTGCCGGCGGAGGAATAGGGCGGGAAATAGGCAATGCCGCCCCGCTTGCGGGAAAGATCCCACTCCTTGCCGGAGCCGATGTGCTCCATCAGGGAATGGTAGTTGTTCTGCATGACCACGGCGACGGAATCGACACCGGCGTGGGACATGCGGGAAAGAACCAGATCGATGAGGCGGTAACGGCTGGCAAAGGGCACCGAACCCATGGAACGCCGCGCGGTCAGGCCGCCCAGGGCGTCATCGTGCGAATTGGAAAAGATAATGCCCGTCATTTTGTTATTGGCCATGTTACAGCACCTCCCCTACATCTTCTTCTACCATGCCGCGGGCGGGTACGATGGCCCCGGCTCCGACGGTGACCCCGGCACCAATGACGGTAACGCCCCACTGGTCTTTATCGGCCATCAGTTCCGGGCGTTCGCCCACATAGGCGCCCCGGCGGATCACCGCGTTTTCCGCCACGATGGCGAAGTGAACTTCGGCTCCCTCTTCCACCACGGCACCCGGCATCAGGATGCTGGAATCCACCACGGCGTTTTTGGCCACATGAACACCGGAGAACAGGATGGAGAAATCCACATGGCCGGCGATCTCGCAGCCCTCGGAAACCATCGAGTTCTGCACCTTGGCGCCCGGCGCGATATAATGCGGCGGCATGCATGGGTTGCGGCTGTAAATCTTCCAGCTGGGGTCGTAAAGGTCCATCGGCACTCTGGGATCGAGAAGATCCATGTTGGCCTCCCACAGGCTGTCAATGGTGCCGACATCCTTCCAGTAGCCTTCAAAGGAATAGGCCACCAGCTTTTCGCCCGCCGCCAGCATCTTGGGGATAATGTTCTTACCGAAATCCTTTTCGGAAGAGGGGTCAGCGTCATCGGCCAGCAGGTATTCCCGCAGCTTTTTCCAGGTAAAGATATAGACACCCATCGAGGCCAAATTGCTCTTGGGGTTCCTGGGCTTTTCCTCAAACTCGTAGATGGTGGTATCCTCGCGGGTATTCATAATACCAAAGCGGGAAGCCTCCTCCATCGGCACCTCAAAGACCGCAATGGTACAGTCCGCGCTCATCTTTTTGTGGTGATCCAGCATCTTGGTGTAGTCCATCTTGTAGATATGGTCGCCGGAGAGGATAAGGACATATTCGGGGTCATAGCGCTCAATAAAGGGGATGTTCTGGCAGATGGCATTGGCGGTGCCGGTGTACCAGTCACTGCCGCTGCTCTTTTGGTAGGGGGGCAGCACAAATACGCCGCCGTTCAGCCGGTCCAGATCCCACGGTTGGCCGTTGCCCAGGTATTCATTGAGCACCAGCGGCTGGTACTGGGTCAGCACGCCCACGGTATCTATGCCGGAATTGACACAGTTGGAAAGGGGAAAATCGATGATGCGGTATTTGCCGCCAAAGGGCACCGCGGGCTTGGCCAGCTTTTTGGTAAGGGCGTACAGCCGGCTGCCCTGGCCGCCCGCCAGCAGCATGGCCACCCATTCTTTCTTCATGAACATCTGATGTCACTCCTTCTCGGTGTTGATGGGTTCCAGTATCATGCAGCTGAGCGGCGGGACATCCAGCGTGATGCTGTGTGCCCACTGGCCCAGCGGCTGTTCTTCGCTGCGGTACAGCGTTTCCCGGTCAAATCCCACGCCGCCGTACTGCTCTTCCTCGCTGCACAAGGCTACTCGGTAGGTACCGGCCTCCGGCACCCCCATGCGGTAGCTCTCCCACCGGCTGGCGGCAAAGTTGCACAGCACCAGTGATTTTTTGCCCTTTTCATCGGCACGGTAATAGGTGATGACGCTGCGGGTGTTATCATCGGCATTCAGCCAGCGGAAGCCATCCCAGTTGTCCTCCACCTGCCACAGGGCGGGATGGGCCAGGTAGTAGTGGTTCAGCGCCCGGATGAAATCCCGGGTCTTGCGGTGACTTTCAAAATCCAGCAGCATCCAGTCCAGTTCCTTATGGTAGTCCCATTCAATGAACTGGCCGAACTCACAGCCCATAAAGAGCAGCTTTTTGCCGGGATGGGTCATCATATAGCCCATAAAGGTACGCAGCCCCGCGAATTTCTGGTTATAGTCCCCGGGCATTTTGTTCAGCAGTGAGCCCTTGCCGTGCACTACCTCATCGTGGGAGATGGGCAGCACAAAGTTTTCACTGAAGGCGTACATCATACTGAAGGTGAGCTTATCGTGATTATAGCTGCGGAAGTAGGGATCCAGCGAAGTGTAGAACAGGGTATCGTTCATCCAGCCCATGTTCCACTTAAAGTTAAAGCCCAGGCCGCCGATCTCCGGCGGGCGGGTGACCAGCGGCCACGCCGTGGATTCCTCCGCGATCATGAGGAAACCGGGGTGCTCGCTCAGCACCGCGCTGTTCAGCTTGCGCAGGAAGGCCACTGCCTCCAGGTTCTCCCGGCCGCCATTGATATTCGGGCGCCATTCGCCCTCCTGCCGGCCGTAATCCAGATACAGCATACTGGCCACGGCGTCCACTCTTATGCCATCGATGTGATATGTATGCGCCCAGAAGTTGGCGCTGGAGGTGAGGAAGCTCTGCACCTCGGTCCGGCCAAAATCAAAGACCCGGGTGCCCCAGTCCTTGTGCTCCCACTTGGCGGGATCGCTGTACTCATAGCAGCACTCGCCATCGTATTCATACAGGCCAAATTCATCTTTGGGGAAATGTGCCGGTACCCAATCCATGATGACACCGATGCCGGCCTCATGCAGGGCATCCACCAATGCCATAAAATCGTGCGGAGTGCCGTAGCGGCTGCTGGGGGCGTAGTAGCCTGTCACCTGGTAGCCCCAGGAACCATCATAGGGGTGCTCGGTGGGGGGAAGCAACTCCACATGGGTGTAGCCCATTTCTGTCAGGTAGGTGGGCAGTTCTTCCGCCAATTGCAGGTAGGAGTAATAGTTCCCATCGGCATTGCGCCGCCAGGAGCCGATATGCAGCTCGTAGATATTCACCGGCAGGCTGCGGGCATCCTGCGTGGTCCGCTCCGCCATCCATTCGGCATCGTGCCAGCGGTAGCCCGCCAACCGGTAAATCTTGCTGGCGTTCTCCGGTGGAGTTTGGGTATGGAAAGCAAATGGGTCCGCCTTGTGCAGTGTGCGTCCATCCGCTGTGGTGATCTGGTATTTGTAGCAATCATAGTCATGGGTCAGCTCCACCGTGGCGCCCCACAGGCCCTGCTCATTCAGGCGGGTCATGGGGTGGGCGGCCGCGTCCCAGCCGTTAAAATCCCCCACCACACTGACCGCCGTAGCGTGCGGCGCCCAGGTGCAGAAAGAGGTCTTTCCGTTTAGCTGCCGGTGCGCTCCCAGCAGCTCCCACGCGTGCGCGTTGGTGCCCTGGTGGAACAGATAAACCGGCATTTCCTTCGATTTTGTGATCCTGTTCATGGTCTTTGCATCCTCTCCTTTGTGCAAGGGATAACAGCCATCGGGCGGAGGAAAATCCCCCTTTTTACCCATGTTTTATTATAACATTTCCCCCTAAAGCGGGCAAGTGATTTACACCCAGTTTGTACGATTTTACAGATAGCATACATTTTGCCGGCGTTTTGGTACAAAATGATGAACCCCTGCCAAAAGCTTCCCGCGGCTTGCCTTTTTGCGCCCCAAATGGTACACTGTTGGAAACCCATTACCGCGAAGGAGAATCCGACCATGTTTGTCGATCTGCATATTCACAGTTATTTTTCCGATGGCGCCCAAACCCCTGAACAGGCCGCGCTGGCCTGCCGGGATAGCGGCGTAGGCCTGGCCGCCCTGTGCGACCACAATAGCTGGCTGGGCTGCGAGCGCTTTGCGGCCGCCTGCGAGGACCTCGGGGTGCAGGCCATCCGCGGAGCGGAATTCGACTGCCGCTGGCAGGGGTATCATCTGCATATCCTGGGGTATGGCTTTACCCCCACGCCGCAGCTGGCCGCCATTGCCCACCGCAGCCGGGAACTGCTGCTGCAAATGAGCGTGGACCTCATCGAGAAAATGGCCACGGAATACCCGCAGCTGAGCGTGGAAGAGTACCGGGATTACCACTACGACCCACAAAAAGGCGGCTGGGCGGGGCTGCACTATCTGCAGGAAAAAGGTGTGACCCAAACCCTGAGCGAGGGAATGCCCCTGTATGTCCGCTATGGCCTGGATTACACCGCCTATCCCTTTCCGCAGGCCGCCGAGGTTATTACCGCCATAAAGGAGGCCGGCGGTGCCGCTGTGCTGGCCCATCCGGGCAATTATTTTTCCGGTCTGGAACTCGCCAGTTTATACACCACTTTTAATGAGCTGTGCGCGCTGGGACTGGGCGGCATCGAGGCCTATTATCCCACGCATAGCAAAATTTTTGCCACGCAGACGGCGCTCTTTTGCGAGAAAAAAGGACTGCTCATCACCAGCGGAAGCGATGATCATGGGCTTTTTGCCCACACGGGGGGCTGGCAGCAGTATCGCATCGGCAGCCTGATGATGGAACCGCACCGCCTGCGGCTGGGCCGTTTGCTCCCCGAAGAGTGAGCGAAAATTTACACCAATTCTACACCACTTGCGAAAAAAATTCTCCGGGCGCTCACCGCTCGGAGGATATTTTTTCCTGTCCTTCCGCCTCGTAAAAGATGAAATCATCCACATCGCCGGCCACAGAAAACCAGCTTTCTCCATAATCATATGCGTTCGTGTTATTATCTGGCATGATGATGCTCCTTTGTGCAAAGTTTAACTTCCTTATTCTATGCAATTCCGTGCAAAAAGATGCTCGAAAAACATTGTGATAGTAGGAGGAAATCACAATGAAAAAAGTACTCGCACTGGTACTGGCTGTCATCATGGTTTGCACCATGGCTATGGCTATCACTGTTAAAGACAATGGCGGTTCTGCTTACACCGGCACCCCTGGCACTTACGCTCAGCTGGTTCCTGGAACCGTCCTCTATTTCACCGTAGATGAGCTCGCTGGCACCCCTGGTTGGTATAAGGATTCCGACAACAACTTTGTTCCTGCTAATAACAAGGTAACCGTTACCTATGGTAAGGGCGCTGATCTTGTTAAGTCCGCTGGCTGGGTTCAGGTTGCTGCTGACAAGACCGCTGCTTCCTCTTGGCAGTATCAGATTGTTCTGAAGGATAGCGAGACTGCTACCTATGATGGCAAAGCCTATGACTTCTCCATCACCAAGGTTACCTTCAAGGCTACCGGTAAGCTGGCTCAGACCTATACTTTCGACGGTGAAGGCACCAATCCCGCCAAGTATGAAAAGGACTATGGCCTGACCACTGGCGAACTGCTCCTGGACGATACCACCAAGGCTCATGTTATTACCGGCCTCAATGACAAGTTTGCTGTTGGCGTTATCACTACTCTGGTTGCTAACACTGATTCCGAGGGCAAGGCTGTTACCGAGAATACTTGGGTTCTGCAGGATGCTGGCAATAAGTATGGCGTAGCTTTCAAAGCTACTGCTGGCACCAAGGTTCTGCGCAAGGACTTCACCGATGACTTCAAGACCACCGCTTGGACCTCTAAGTATGGTTATGAAGACGCTAATGTTCTGGCTCAGGCTGTTAACGATACCAACCTCGTTGGTACCGCTACCATTACTGATTGGAGCAACAAGTATAACATCTATATTGTTAGCATTGATGGCACTGTTTCCAAGGCTGCTGTTACTGTTGATGATGGCGTAGCTTCTGCTAAGGTTCCTGCTTACAGCGCTGCCGTTCTCTACAACGGTACTCTCAAGAATGTTTCTAACATCTCTGGTAATACTACCCCCGGCACCACCACCAACCCCGGCACCGGCGCTAACGATGTAGTTGGCGTAGCTGCTGCCCTGGCTGTTGTTGCCCTGGTTTCCGGCGCTGCCATCTCCCTGAAGAAATAAGATAGGCTGACTATCCAATTCTCACTGAGATAAACCAAATCACCCCCCGGTTTCTCCAGCCGGGGGGCTTTTGTTATTGCGCGCGGGGGCCCGGATGTGGTATCATATCCATAGAAAACCGCAAAGGAGCCGACTATGGATTACAAGCAGAAATTCATCGAATATTATCAGGCCAACATCCACCGGGAGGGCGCCGACCGCCTGCTGGAATGGCTGCAAACCACCGATTTTTTCACCGCGCCGGCCAGCACCCGCTATCACTGCGCCTGCCCCAGCGGATTGGTGCAGCACAGCGTTAATGTCTACGAGGTGATGATGGAAAAGCACTTTGACCCCGAGACCGATAGCGCCGAAAGCTTTGCGCTGTGCGCCCTGCTGCATGATGTATGCAAGGCGCAGTTCTACAAAATAAGCACCCGCAATGTGAAGAACGAAAAAACCGGCCAGTGGGAAAAGGTGCCCTACTACACCATCGAGGATGCTTTTCCCTACGGCCACGGCGAGAAGAGCGTGTTCCTCATCGAGCGTTTTGTGCGCCTGAAACCGGCCGAGGCCACGGCGATCCGCTGGCACATGGGCGGCTTTGATGACGCGGCCAAGGGCGGGAATTTTTCCATCAGTGTGGCGTACGATAAGTACCCCATCGCGGTCAAGCTTCACCTGGCCGACCTGGAAGCCACCTACCTGCGGGAGAAGGAAACCAGCGCCGTAAACCACTAAAATAGCCCATACACCACCCCCGGAGCATTTTCCGGGGGCTATTTTTGTAATTAAGTGTAAATATTACAATTCGGTAACGGTATAATTTTCTATTTTGCATATTATGTGGATTAATCTGGGCCATATTGGGTGAAAAGCGGAGCAAAAACATTGTGATTTGTGGTTTGCACAGATGCTGAGAGTGCCTTACCACAAGCCAAAAGAATACCCCACTTACACCACTTTTTACACACAAATTTAGGGGTGGGTGGTGTAGGAAAGGTGGCCGAAAAGCCACTGATTAAGCGGGGTTACGGCCTTTCGTTTGATTATAGGAGGAAATCACAATGAAAAAAGTACTCGCACTGGTACTGGCTGTCATCATGGTTTGCACCATGGCTATGGCTGTTACTATCGGCGGCACTGTAGTTGTCTCTCCCGAAACTACTCCCACCGGTTATGAAGGCATGACCCTTACTACTGTTGCTCCTGGTTCTAGCATCCTGTTCACTGTTGGTGATCTGTTCGGCGATAACTTTGCTAAGAACTCCAAGAATGAATTTGTTCCTGCTAGCAACAAGGTTACCGTAACCTATTCCAAAGGCGCTGAGCTCGTTGCTTCTCAGGGGTGGGCCAAGGATGATCATGGCACTTACTTCTATGTTATCACTCTGAAGGATAGCACTGCTACCAAGGATGGTAAACTGGATTTCGCTATTGAGAAGATCGTTGCTAAAGCCACTGGCTTTGTTGCAAACGAATATAAACCCGCTAGCGGCAAGAAGTATCTCGTTATGGATAAGCAGTCTCTGACCCTGGATGTCGGTTACAACGCCAAAGATGTTGTTATCACCGCTGATGGTCTGTTTGAAATTGGCGATAACTATGAGGCTGGCACCATCTACACCGTAAAGAAGGGCACTGACGCTGAGGGTAAGGATGTTACCACCGGTAAGGTTAGCGCTGCTGATGTTGCTACCGGCTTCAAGAAGCTGGATCTGGTTGTAACTGCTGGTTCCACCTATATGGTGAAGGCTGCTCCTTCTGCTGCTGATGTTCAGAAGGTTCTGGATGACAACAAGATCGCCGCTGAAAATGTAAAGGCTCGCTATGTTCCCATTGGTGCTTCCAATGTTCAGATGGATGCTGTTGTTGAGGGTGCTACCGCCGCTTACAATGTTTACACCATCGATGCCAACGGCAAGGTTGCCAAGGTTACTGCTGTTCTGGATGACGGCGTTCTGACCTTCAAGACTGCTACCGCTGCTGTTGTTGTTATCAATGGCACTCTGCCCGTTGCTTCCACCACCACCGAGCCCGGCACCACCACCAACCCCGGCACTGGCGCTAACGATGTAGTTGGCGTAGCTGCTGCCCTGGCTGTTGTTGCCCTGGTTTCCGGCGCTGCCATCTCCCTGAAGAAATAAGTTAAGCCTTAGGCTCACTTAAATCTCCTAAGAGATATAAAACCAAATCACCCCCCGGTTTCTCCAGCCGGGGGGCTTTTTTATGCTTGGTTATAGTGGTATATCCAGGTCAATCCACTCGGCAGGCCGTCACCATCGCTATGGCATATCCGCCATCATGGCTTAGGGAAAGCGCCAGCTGCCAACCCTCGGCCAGCTTGGCCGCCTCACCGCGCAGGGCAAAATACGGCGCGCCGGTCTCTCCATGGGTCACCGCCGCCTCTGGCAGCGCCCAACCGCTCAACCCCGTGCCCATCGCCTTGCCAAAGGCCTCCTTGGCCGCCCACAGCGCCGCCGCGGTTTCGGCAGGGCACGCCTTGCGGCAGATGTGTTCCTGCTCCTCCGGTGAAAAACACCGCGCCATAAAGCCCGGCCGCTCCATACTTTTTGCTATCCGCTCCACCGCCACGATATCCACACCGTTCTGCACTCTCATTCTGGGCCCTCCCCCGCTCGTTTTCCTTTATGATACCACAAAACTCCCCCTTGCAAAAGCCCCTTTGCCGTGGTAAAATAGATGCATCAAAATGCCGTGAACCGGTAAAGTACCCATCTTTTTCTGGCACAGAGAAGCGCCCCATCGGCTGGGAGGGCGCGCAGGAAAAAATGCGGGAAGTTCCCCGGGGAGCAGCGCCGCTGAACCCGGTTCAGTTCGAGCAGTAGGCGGTGACGGAATGGCCCTCGTTACCGGGCCGTAAAGTGTGCGTCCCCATGGATGCAAAGCTGGGTGGTACCACGGAGCATTTGCGGCTTCGTCCCTGTCGCGGGACGAGGTCTTTTTTTATCCGCCCGCCAAAAAAGCTATTATTATCAAAAATGGAGGGATCACTATGAAATCCGCACTGGAAGCCATCCGCGCCCGCGCGCTGGAACGGCTGCAAAATGCCGATGATCTGGCCGCGCTGGAGGAAGCGCGGGTACAGCTCCTGGGCAAAAAAGGCGAACTGACCGCCATCCTCAAAACGATGGGTCAGCTCTCCCCGGAGGAACGCCCCGTCATGGGCCAAATGGCCAATGAGGTCCGCGCCGCCATCGAGGAAAAGCTGGCCGCCCGCGGCGCCGCGCTCAAGGCCGCCATGGCCGAGCAGAAGCTCAAAATGGAAACCATCGATGTCACCCTGCCCGGAAAACCCATCCGGGAGGGCCACCGCCATCCCCTCAATCTCGTCCTGGATGAGATCAAGGAGATCTTCCTCGGCATGGGCTTCGATGTTGTCTCCGGCCCTGAGGTAGAGCTGGACTACTACAACTTCGAAGCGCTCAACCTGCCGCCCGATCACCCCGCGCGTGATACCCAGGATACCTTCTATATCACCGATAAGGTGCTGCTGCGCACCCAGACCTCCCCGGTGCAGATCCGCACCATGGAGCAGCGCAAGCCCCCCATCCGCATCATCGCCCCCGGCCGCGTGTACCGCAGCGATGCCGTGGATGCCACCCACTCCCCCATTTTCCATCAGATCGAGGGCCTGGTCGTGGATGAAGGCATCACCATGAGCGACCTCAAGGGCTGCCTGGAAACGGTCATCAAGCGCCTGTACGGCGAAGATTCCGTTGTTCGCTTCCGTCCGCATCACTTCCCCTTCACCGAGCCCTCCGCCGAAGTCGATGTCCAGTGCTTTGCCTGTCATGGTAAGGGCTGCCGCATCTGCAAGGGCGAAGGCTGGATCGAAATTCTCGGCTGCGGCATGGTGCACCCCAAGGTGCTGGCCGGCTGCGGGCTGGACCCCGAAAAGTACAGCGGCTTCGCGTTCGGCATCGGCCTGGAACGCATCGTTATGCGCCGCTTTGCTGTCGATGATATGCGTCTGTTCTACGAAAACGATACCCGTTTTCTGGAGCAGTTTTAAGGGAAAGGAGGGGCAACTGTTATGAATCTTTCGATGAGATGGCTGGATGAATTCGTTCATGTCACGGATCCCATCCATGATTACTGTGAAGCGCTTACCATGTCCGGCTCCAAGGTAGAGGGCTATGAGGTGGAAGGCGCCGAGATCGAAAATGTCGTGGTCGGCAAGGTGCTGGCCATGGAGCGCCACCCGAACAGCGACCACATGTGGATCTGCCAGGTGGATGTCGGCAAATCTGAGCCAGTACAGATCGTCACCGGCGCCCAGAATGTCCAGGTAGGCGATCTGGTCCCTGCCGCCCTGCACAAATCCCACCTCCCCGGCGGCGTCACCATCACCAAGGGCAAGCTGCGCGGCGTGGAATCCAACGGCATGCTCTGCTCCCTCAAGGAACTGGGCCTCACCACCCACGATTTCCCCTATGCCATCGAGGACGGCATCTTTATCCTGCAGGAGGCCTGCGCCGTCGGCGAGGACATCCGCACCGCCATCGGTCTTAATGATACCGTCGTGGAGTTCGAGATCCCCTCCAACCGTCCCGACTGCCTGTCCATCATCGGCCTGGCCCGGGAAACCGCCGCGACCTACCGTCTGCCGCTGCATCTGCACACCCCTGTGGTACGGGGCGCCGGCGGCGATGTGAACGATCTGCTGCGTGTCCGGGTAGAAAACACCGAGCTCTGCCAGCGCTATATGGCGGCCGTTGTCCGCAATATCAAGGTAGCGCCCTCTCCCCGCTGGCTGCGGGAACGCCTGCGCGCCTGCGGCGTCCGCCCCATCAATAATATCGTGGATATCACCAACTATGTCATGCTGGAATACGGCCAGCCCATGCACGCCTTCGATTTCAAGTATGTCAAGGACGGCCAGATCGTGGTACGCAATGCCGCCGTAGGCGAGACCATCACCACTCTGGATGGCACCGTACGGGAGCTCTCCCCTGAGATGCTGGTCATTGCCGATGCCGAAAAACCCAGCGCCGTAGCGGGCGTCATGGGCGGCGAATACAGCGGCATCCATGATGACACCAATACCATCGTCTTTGAATCCGCCTGCTTCAAGGGCAGCAGCGTCCGCCTCACCGCCAAAAAGCTGGGCATGCGCACCGAATCCTCCGGCCGCTTTGAAAAAGGCCTGGACCCCATGAACTGCGAAGGCGCCCTGCTGCGCGCTTTGGAGCTCGTGGAGCTGCTGGGGGCCGGTGAGGTCGTTTCCGGCGTCATTGATATTGACCACGCCGACCACACCCTGCGCCGCGTCCCCTTCGATGCCGACTGGATGAACCGCTTCCTGGGCATCGAACTCACCCGTGAGGAAATGGTGGAATCGCTGCGTCCCCTGGAGATCGCCGTGGCAGGCAATGAGTGCATCGTCCCCAGCTACCGCGCCGATCTGGAGCAGAAGGCGGATATCGCCGAGGAAGTAGCCCGCATGTACGGCTACGATAAGATCCCCACCACTGCCCTGCGCGGCTCGGCGGAAGCGGTCGTCACCCCGGAGCAGGATTTCGAGCGCCGCATCAATAACGCCATGATCGCCATGGGCTACGATGAGATCGTTACCTACTCTTTCATGAGCCCCAAGATGTACGATAAGATCTGCCTGCCGGCCGATCACCCCATGCGCAAATCCGTCGTCATCACCAATCCTCTCGGCGAGGATACCTCCATCATGCGTACCACCGGGCTGCCCAGTATGCTGGATACCCTGGCCCGCAACTATAATAACCGCAATCCGGAGGCCTGGCTCTACGAGATCTCCAGCGAGTACCTCCCCCGCGAGGGTGAGGACCTGCCGGAGGAAAAGGCCGTCCTTATGGTAGGCTGCTACGGCGGCGAAGCCGATTTCTTCACGCTCAAGGGCACTGTGGAGTCCCTCCTCAGCCGTATCAACCTGCCCCG